>JAEKFU010000039.1 GCA_016522385.1 Pseudomonadota bacterium | reverse complement strand
GTCGAACACTGCACCAAAAACACCACAAGACTAACCGACAGACTCTAATGTTTGATCAAACCGACCCCCCGGAATTCTGAGATTGGCACAATAATTTGGTAACCGCGCGCGGTCTCCGGCCATGCGGAGTTGACTATGCTAGGCCACTGCGAGATGCTCGCGGAATGTGGGTTGCAGCGGTCAGGTTCATGTGCCGCCGCCGGCAAGGGAGGTATCAGAACATGTCTGCACGCGTAGAGTCTTTGCACAAACCAGCGTACTCGCGAGAGGAGTGGCAGACACGGCTGGATCTTGCTGCACTGCACCGGCTCTATGTGCATTTTGGCTGGACCGATCTAATCTATACCCATCTGACGGCCCGCATGCCGGGTAAGCCGGAGCACTATCTGATCAAGCCCGATCGTCTCATGATGGACGAGGTCTGTGCCTCCAATCTTATTGTGGTCGATATCGACGGTAACCTCGTCGCGGGTGACCATCCGCCCAATCAGGCAGGTCATCTGATCCACACCGCGGTATTGCAGGCACGGCCCGAGATCAACTTCATTGCTCATACTCACTCGCGGGCCGGCGCCGCGGTCTCATGTATGAAATGCGGGCTACTTCCACTATCGCAGCACGCCAACATCATTCTGCCGACGCTTACCTATCACGACTATCAGGATGTCACCAGCGCCACAGATGAGTGCGCTGCGCTCGCCCAAGACATTGCTGACAAGTATCTAATGCTGATGCGCAATCACGGCATCCTCGCCATCGGTCGCAGCATCGGTGAGTGCTTCTACTATCTCTATTATCTGGAAATGGCCTGCAAGATCCAAGTTGATGTGCTGGCCTCGGGCCAGGACATGGTGCTGGTGTCAGATGACATTGTTGAGGGCCTTTTCACCAGCAGCGGAGCACCGGTAAATGAGCCTGCTGGAGCGAGAGTTTGGTCGGCCATGGTTCGGATGCTCGATCGCAAGGACGGCGGTTATCGCGACTAGATCTGAGCTTTCAATAGGTCGTTCATTCGGACCAGACCGAGGAGACTGGAGTTACCACACTTCATTCTTCAAGGAGGGGTCCGGATGAACAACCTATTGAAAGCTCTAGGGCCTATCAAGACAGGGGCTCATGCCCACCAGCTGGTACGTCCAGTAACGCCGATGTTTTTTTATCCCTCTGTGGCCTTTTGATCCTGGCCAGTTACCGCCCCAGCCTTCAAGTGTTCGCGCAGCATTCGATTGAGTTGTGCGCAACTTGCTTCCAGTTCAGCAATCGTCTCGGAGAGCACGTTGCGTTCCTCGTTTAGGACTTCGAGCTGTGCATGAAGCATCGGCAACGCAACTTGTAACTGCTTCATTCGACCGTTGTCCCGGTCGTAAAGATCAAGAATTTTCTTGATCTCGGTCAGTGTAAATCCAAATCTTTTCCCTCGAAGAACCAGCTGTAGTCTGGCGCGGTCCCGGCGGCTGAAAATGCGCGTCCAGCCGCGCCGCGCCGGTGACAATAGTTTGCGATGCTCATAGAACCGCAAAGTCCTGGTCGTCAGTTCGAATTCACGGCAGAGTTCGGTAATCGTGTAGGTTCGCGCACGTTTTGCAGTTTCAGCCAAATCGTCAGTCATTGTGTTCTCGCGTTTCCACAGACCTGCAACTGGTTCCTCAATTTGCGGTCGTTGCGGCCAAATCCATCGAAGTGGTCGGTCAGCCGCCGCGGACCATCATTCAAGCGTAACCTTGCAAGGAGCGGGCGAAGATGGAGCCGGTCGTACTGAGTCACGCTGCGTAATCCTTGAGCGGTATAGTCCATGCACTGTTGCATCAGCATTCACCAATGGTGCCAGTTTGAGGATGCCTCAACGTTGCCGGCTAAGGCATATAGGTTTGCACGTTATGATATTGTTTGTCCGAAAAGTATCGACTTATGGTTGTAGTCGATGGTCAAAAGCTTTGTCGCAACAGACCCTAGAATGGATGTTCGCCATGCACGAAAATGCGCTGGAGACCGGAGAACCTCACCATTGAAAACGCACAAATTGAATCTTTGGCGCGCCATTGGGTGAATTCGGCCGCCTATTGCCCCGTCTCTATCAGAGCGATGGCGACGCAATTTGTCTCATGGGCAATTTGGTATGGTGAGATAATGAGGTGCCCGAGCGGAACAAAGATGATATAGAGGACTCTGTGGGGTTGGAGACGACGAATCGACATCAATGAGGATTATTGGTTTGTTGGCAATGCACGAAAACATAGAACTTTCGTTAAAAATCAACCGCGCTATACAGAGTAAACAAGCAGATCACCTGATGGAAGCTGTTATAGGATTCATGGAACACCACGGTTTGCGCGCTCAGCCGGGAGTTGTCTCTAGGATACCCCTCCAAAAATGATACAGCCTGATCACCGGTAGTCAGGCGAAACAGCATACTCCATAGGCGTCGCTGAGGTTTGCATTCCGGCCAAAGTCTCGCCTCGCGAGAGGCGCGATGGCATACTGCTGGGTCATTGATTCGCTGCGTCACTGGTTGGCGCAGCATCCAATTGCAGACATGAATTGTAGGAACAGATGCCAAAAGTCCACGACCTTTTCGATAAACTGGAAGCCGAAATGTCACCAGATACGGCAAAGGCAAGAGTGAGCAAGGGGCGTGGCCGGTCTGTTGAAGACGGCTACACGGCAGCTGACATCGAGGTGCTCGAAGGGCTCGAGCCTGTGCGCCGGCGCCCTGGAATGTATATTGGCGGTACCGATGAAAAGGCTCTGCACCATCTGTTTGCCGAAGTGATCGACAATTCCATGGACGAAGCAGTTGCTGGTCACGCGACCTTCATCGATGTCGATTACGATGCCGATGGTTATCTGATCGTTTCCGACAATGGCCGTGGCATCCCAACTGATCCGCATCCCAGGTTCAAATCCAAATCGGCGTTGGAGGTTATTATGACCACGCTCCACGCCGGCGGAAAGTTCGATTCAAGAGTTTATGAGACCTCGGGTGGTTTGCATGGCGTTGGTGTGTCTGTGGTCAACGCATTGTCGGAAAAGTTGGAAGTTGAAGTGGCCCGCAACCAGACTCTTTTCCGGCAGGTTTTTTCGCGCGGCATAGCGAAGTCCAAGCTGGAGAGCCTCGGAAAGGTGCACAACCGCCGCGGCACAAAGGTACGTTTCAAGCCGGATGAGAAAATCTTCGGTAAGGGGTGCAAGTTCAAGCCGGCCCGCCTGTTCAGAATGGCACGTTCCAAAGCCTATCTGTTCGCAGGTGTCGAGATCCGCTGGTCCTGCGCGCCGTGCCATCTGACTGCGAAGGACGAAACGCCCGACAAGGCGACGCTGCATTTTCCCGGCGGACTCAAAGATTATCTCGACGAACTCATCGCCGGCAAACCGCGCGTTACCGACGAGGTATTCGCCGGCAAGCAATCGCGGCCCGGCGGTCATGGCTCAGTAGAGTGGGCGATCGCGTGGTTCGGTGGCGCCGACGGCTTCCTGCAGTCCTACTGCAATACCGTACCGACAACTGAGGGTGGCACCCACGAACAGGGGCTGCGGCTGGCGATGTCGCGCTCGCTCAAGGCCTATGGCGAATTGAGCGGCAAGAAGCGCGCCGGTGTCATCACGCCGGAGGATGTTATGTCGAGTGCCGGTGTCATGCTGTCGGTGTTTATTCGCGAACCGGAATTCCAAGGCCAGACGAAGGAAAAGCTGGCCACGATTGAAGCTATCAGGATCGTGGACACCGCCGTGCGCGATCATTTCGATCACTGGCTCGCCGGCCATCCGGCCCAGGCCGACAAATTGCTCGACTGGATTATCGACCGTGCTGAGGACCGGCTGCGACGCCGTCAAGAGCGCGAAGTTGGCCGGAAGACGGCCATGCGCAAATTGCGCCTGCCGGGAAAGCTGGCCGATTGCGCCGGTCGTGACCGGGAAGGCTCCGAACTGTTCATTGTTGAGGGCGACTCGGCCGGCGGCTCGGCAAAACAGGCCCGCAACCGCAACAATCAGGCGGTATTGCCGTTGCGCGGCAAGATTCTCAACGTCGCCAGCGCTGGCAGGGACAAAATGGCCCAAAACCAACAGATCTCCGACCTGATCCAGGCGCTCGGCTGCGGCACTGGCGATCGCTATTGCGAAGCCGACCTACGCTACGAAAAGATTATCATCATGACCGATGCTGATGTCGATGGTGCCCATATCGCCTCGCTGTTAATCACGTTCTTTTATCAGCAGATGCGCGAGTTGATCGATGAGGGTCACCTCTATCTGGCCGTTCCTCCGCTCTATGCGCTGACCCAGGGTGCCAAGAAGGCCTATGCTCGAGATGATGCCCACAAGGATGAGTTGCTGGCCTCGGAATTCAACGGCCGTGGCAAGGTTGAGATCTCCCGATTCAAAGGGCTTGGTGAAATGATGCCAGCGCAATTGAGGGAAACCACCATGCACCCCGACAAGCGCACTTTGTTGCGCGTCGCTCTGGCCGAAGACGAACGCCAGACCACGGCGAAAGTCGTTGATCAGCTCATGGGCACCAAACCTGAGGCGCGGTTCAATTTTATCACTGAACGCGCCGAATTTGCCGGAGACGAACTGTTGGATGTTTGAGGGGTGGGTGCGAGAATTGTCTTGCGGTCGCCAAATTCGCCTTCACGCGCTGTTGCTGCGATGCTTGGGTCAGGGTCGAAGAAGTTAACTGCAACAGGGCTCTGCTGCAGCGCTGAATCACTCCAGCGCTGACAAATCCAACGCCATCATCGCGCCCATCCACAGAGCGTGTTCCGTATGATCGGCAATGTCATCGCCGGTCTCGGCGTGAACGAAGACAATTAGTCCACCGCGATTGAGCGATAGCCAAGGGACGACTTTGCCAAAGTCGTCCGGCCCGAAAGCCAGTTGGCAACTGCACATAGGGTGCGGGCCGACCGGGCGTTCATGAACGCGACCCATCTCGACTGCAAATTTGTTGTGCGCCTGCTCGCACAGAGCGTGAGCTTGCTCCAGCGTCTCAGCATCGAAATAGACATGGGCGTGATAGCCATGGATTGTCGACATGGCAGCGACTCCCAAAGATCAGATTTTGCCGGTCATGTTAAGGCGCATCAGGGTCTGTTGACAATCTGGGTTGCGATGATGGCGCAGCTCAATTCGTTTCCGGCGAGGTCTTAGTGGCGCGGCCGGCCCATCCTTCAAACTGGTCAAAGTGACGTTCAGAGGCTAAATGAGCCACGCCCTTGCGGGGGTTAACTGGATTGGCCCATCTTCAGGCGTGTTTCGTCGTCGAATATGCCAGCACGTTCTTCCTGCTCGCACCTCTGATTGTCAACGGGTCGTGCGTCCTACGACAACCGAAACGGTTCTACAGGTTCTCGTATATCGTCGGATCGACGCCAATATCGCGCAACGTGTGATCCGTTACCGGGGTCTCGACAGTTTGATGTGGCTCATGGTGGAAGAATTGAGCAATGGACTCACGGATGGCTACCGCTACCGATCTGCCTTCGCTCGCGTCTATCGGGTATTCCGATGGGTTGGGCCGTGACATCACTGATCTCCTTCAGGTTAGAAGGTCAATTGGTCACGTTATAGCTTGTCGTAACGTAATCCGGTCTGAACGGGCCGTTCATGCCCGGTTCATATTGGCTATTTCGACAAGAATGTGCTGGCGATCGCGGCCAGATTACGCTCATGACCCGTATCGATGCTGATTGTTGCGGTCATCCCTGCCCGCAGGGGCGGGGCGTTCGCCTTCGGTGCCAGCTTCAAACGCAGCGGCACGCGCTGCACGACTTTGACCCAGTTGCCGGTCGCATTCTGGGCCGGTAGCAGCGAAAATTCGGCACCGGTCGCAGGGCTGATGCTCTCCACGTCGGCATCCCAGGTCACGTTCGGATAGGCGTCCAGAACGATCGTCGCCCTTTGTCCAACCGCAAGGTGGGTCAGTTTGACTTCCTTGATGTTGACCTGGACCCAATAGTCATCCGTCTTGACCAGCGCGAAGATAGGATCGCCGGCTTTAATATGCTCGCCGGCCTGAAGTGTCACGCGGCTCAAATGCCCGGCAGCCGGGGCGTGGACATTCGTCCGCTCCAGATCGAGTGCCGCCCGATCGCGCTTGGCCAGCGCCGACAGGAACAACGGGTGTTCTTCGACCGGCAGCTTCGGGTCTCCACCCAGCTCAGCCAGCACCATGTTGATCCGCTGACGTTTCGAGATCACGCTGCGGCGGGCCATCTCCAGCTCATGTTCGGCCTTTTCCTGCTTGACTCGCGCAGAGAATCCGGTCGTCTTGAGTTTGCCTTGCCGATCCACTTCAAGCTGCAGATAGCGCACCTGTTCCTTGGCGGATTCGATATCGGTCACTGCCTCTTCGTAGCTGGCCTGCAGTGATGCTACCTTGTGGCGGACGCTCAGCAGCTCTGCTTCGGCTTCCGTAAGGGCTATTTTGAAAGGTCTTGGATCCAGCCGGAACAACAATTGGCCGCGCGCAACCGGCTCGTTCTCCTTGACCAGAACTTGGTCTACCCGCCCATCGATTTCCGGTCCAATCTGGATGATATCGGCCTTCACATAGGCATTCTCGCTGGTCACATAACGACCACCTGAAGCATAGACCGCGACGCCCGCAATGATCACGACAAAGGGCACGATGCCGAGTAGAATGCCACGAAGGAAGGATGTGTGCCGATAGGTCATGAGCCTGGACTCCGACCCGGCCCTGGCAGGGGCTCGGGTAACCTTCAAAGGTGATCTCTTTTCGGCTGCATTGTCAAGCGAACTCTGCTTCACTGACACGTCCATGACCGATCAAACTGTCGTTAGCGATGAAGCCCTTCCGACCGGCCTTCGGCGCTGGGCAATCGCGCTGTGCGGCACCGCCGGCACGTGGTCCTATTCATTTACCTGGAATTCGGTCGGCGTCGCTCTGCCTGACATGAAAGGCACGTTTGCTGCGACCAACGACCAGATTACCTGGGTTATGATCGGCTTTGTCGTCGGCGGCGCCATCATGACCGCCAGCATTGGCTGGCTGTCGGCACGTCTTGGCCGCAAGCAGCTCTTCATGCTGGGTTTGGCCGGTTACACGATTTCGCTGCTCGGCTGTGGCGCGGCAACCACATTGGAAGTGGAGGTGTTCTGGCGCTTCATCCAGGGACTAGCCGGCGCACCGCTACTGTCGCTCGGCCAGCTCATCGTCGTCAACGCCTTTCCCCGAGAGCGCTATACGCAGGCAACTTCCTTGTGGGCGCTCGGCTTCGTCACAGGTAATGTCATCGCCCCGGCGCTCGGCGGTTATCTCATCGAGCATTACGGTTGGCCGTGGATCTTCTACGCAAATGTCCCACTCGGCATCGTCGTATTCGCTCTCGCCTGGGCCGCTGTGCCGTTGACTCCGAAATCGGCTCGAAGACTGGACTGGATCGGTTTTGTTTCGCTCATTGGTGGCGTCGCCCTGCTTCAGTTCATGCTGGCCCGCGCAGAGCACCTCGACTGGTTCAATTCCACCGAAATCATCGTAGAAGCCTTCATCGCCGGCCTGCTGTTGTACATCTTCGTTGCGCATACCTTCACGGCGCAAAACACCTTCGTCGACCGTCGTCTGTTCGAGGACCGGAATTTTGCGCTCGGTCAGTTTGTCGTGTTCGTCATGGGGGCGGTGATCTATCTGCCCTTGCTGCTGTTGCCGTTAATGCTGCAACAGGTTGCCGGATACCCCGCGATCGAAATCGGCGAGCTGCTCTTCGTGCGTGGTTTCGGCTCGATCAGCGGTCTCATCATCATGACCCAGATTCGCGAACGCGTCGATCCGCGGCCGCTGGTCCTGCTCGGCCTGGTGCTGACTGTTTTGCCGTCCTGGAGAATGGCCTACTGGACGCCGGAGGTTTTGCCCTTCGAGGTTATGTGGACCAACTTCCTACAGGGTATGGGGACCAGCCTGCTATGGGCACCGCTCAACCGGCTTGTCCTGTCGAGGCTTAAAGGAGCGCTGCAGGATCAGGGCTTTGCCCTGTTCTACCTGACCTATGATATCGGCAATGCCATTGGCACATCGATGATTGTTGGCCTGCATTCGCGGCACAGCCAGATCAATCATGCTCTGCTGGCTGAACACATCAACCCGTTCAATGAACTGCTGCGCTACACGATCTTCCGCGGTAACTGGTCGATCGCCGATCTCAAAAGCCTACAGGTACTCGACGATGAGATCACCCGCCAGGCCGCGATGATCGCCTATAATAACAGTTTTCTGATCATAACCATCTTGACGGCGGCCACAGCACCTTTGATTTTCCTGTTCAGACGATGGCCACGGCCGGGTTGATTGCCTACCCGAAATTGTATGATGATGCTTGGAGCATCTAGGAGGGTAATGAATGGCAGACCGCATTCTGCGCATAGGGCATGCAAATGATGAATGCGATGACCGCGCTTCTGCCTGGGCCGTTGATCGCGGCTTAATCAGTGATTGGCGTTTTCCTTGCGATGGCGACGCCTTGCCGGTCATTGGCGACGATATCGCGGGTGTCATCATCTATGGCGGTCGATTTGACATCGAACCGAAATCAACCTTTCCGTTTCTGCGCGACGAGGCACGTTTGATCGAGGCGGCCTTGCAACGCCAACTGCCGCTGCTGGGCCTGTGCCTCGGCGCCCAGCTGATCGCCGATGTGCTTGGCGTCCAGGTCGGACCGCACCCGGATGGGCATGCTGAGTTCGGCTATTACCCCTTGATCCCGTCAGATGAAGGCCGGCAGGTATTCGGCACCAATTTGATGGTTCTGCAATCCCACTGGCATGGCTGGTATGAACTGCCGGACGGCGCCGTTCATTTGGCGCGCACAGAACTTTTCCCCGAGCAATCCTTCCGCTACGGCCCAAACGCCTACGCGATGCAGTTCCACCCGGAAGTCAGTTTTAACACCATGTCGCGTTGGGCCGCTCGCCGTCCGCCTGAACGTCACGCCATGCCGGGTGCCCATCCGCCGGAGCGTCAGCTTGCCGATCATGCGGTATACGACGAGCCATTGGGCGACTGGTTCAAGGGGTTTCTCGACAGCTGGATAGACGACGCCGTCAGCCTGCACCAGGCAGCGGAGTAGCAAACAAAGAGAGGTTCAAAGATGGCAGCAACACCCCCGGTCTGTGATTTCGGCTGGAAGGCCCCTGATTTCAGCTTGCCCGGCACAGACGGCAAGACCTACAGCCTGCAAGATGTGGCCGGTGAGAAGGGCACGCTGATCATGTTCATCTGCAACCATTGTCCTTATGTGAAAGCCATCATGTGCCGCGTTGTCGAGGAGGCCAACAACCTGGCCGGCGAAGGCATCGGCATTGCCGCGATCTGTGCCAATGACGCAGTCAGTTATCCAGACGATTCCTTCGACAACATGAAGCGCTTCGCCCAAGCGAACAGCTTTCCGTTTCCTTATCTACATGACGAGAGCCAGGCGGTCGCCCGGGCCTGGGATGCCGTCTGCACGCCGGACTTTTTCGGCTTTAACGCTGATCTGGAATTGCAGTATCGCGGTCGTCTCGATGCATCCAAGACGACCCTCGTTCCCGACGCGCGCCGCGAGCTCTACGAGGCCATGGTCCAGATCGCGCAGACCGGCAGTGGACCCGCAGACCAGACACCATCCATGGGTTGCTCGATCAAGTGGAAACCCTGAGCGACTGCCGGGTTGCGACGCTGGAAAACTTCATGCAGCATTTAGCGGACGATTCTGTTTGAGGCAAAATGCGGCGGCCCATCGCCGCACGGGAGCAACGACATGACAACCGGCTTGATCCTACTTGGCGTCATCGGCGCTGCCATTATCTATGGCATCTTGATCTACAACCGTCTGGTGAAGAACAAGAACATGGTCGAGGAAGGTTGGAGCGGCATTGATGTGCAGCTCAAGCGCCGCTTCAATCTGATCCCCAATTTGCTCGCCACCGTCAAAGGCTACATGAAGCACGAAAAGGACATACTAACCGAGGTTACAAGACTCCGGGCCAACGCTGAAGCTGCCGAGGGCAAGTCGCCGGCTGAACGCTCGGCAGTCGAGCAGGCATTGTCCGGTGGCCTGCTCAAGCTGTTCGCCGTGATGGAGAACTACCCGGATCTGAAAGCCGACAAAAACGTCCTCGAGTTTCAAAAATCACTTGAGCAGATCGAGCACGAGATCCAGATGTCGCGGCGCTATTACAATGGTGCTGTACGCAATCTAAACACGCTCATCGAATCCTTTCCAAGCAACCTCGTCGCCAACTTCTTCAAGTTCATCAAGGCTGAATTCTTTGAGATCATGGACGATGGCGAAAGGGCCGTCCCTAAGGTGGAATTCTAGCAAGGGCAGGGTGCGCAGCATGGGCCGCATCGCCGCTTGTCTAATCATACTGATCGTACTGACGCTGTCGCCAGCGGTCGAAGCGCGCGAGGAAATCCTTCATTTTGACAGCCTCATTGAAGTCCAGAATGACGGCAGCATCGTCGTCACCGAAAACATCACGGTCCGCGCCGAGGGTCGCGAGATCAGACGTGGCATTTTCCGTGAACTGCCGATCAACTACATTGGTTCGTTCGGCGACCGCCGTTCGGCCGGCTTCAAACTCCTGGAAGTCAACAGCGATGTCACAGGCCGGGCGCACTTCACTCAGCGGCGCGGCGAGGATATCCGGATCTATGTCGGAGAGCGCAGCCGGCGGCTCAAACCGGGCGTCTATACCTACACGTTTCGATATTCAATCGCGCACGCGCTTGGTCACTTTGATCAATATGATGAGATTTACTGGAATGTCACCGGCAATCGCTGGACCTTTCCGATCAATCTGGTGACGGCGCGCGTTGTCGCGCCGCCAGGCGCAAGGGTACTGCAGTCGGCTGCCTACACGGGTCAGCGTGGCGACACCGGCAAAGACTTCGACGTGAAAGAGATTGCCGACAACATTGTCGAGTTCAAAACCACCCGGCAACTTGCCCGCCATGAAGAGATAACAGTTGCCGTCGGCTGGCCGAAAGGATTTGTTGCTGTGCCGGGTGCCGCGGAGCGGACGCTTTCCTGGTTGTGGGGTAACAG
>JAEKFU010000032.1 GCA_016522385.1 Pseudomonadota bacterium | reverse complement strand
GATATGGGTAAATACCAGGTTAGGGCGTACATGTCGGCGCGCCCGATCAAACGCAAACTGTCGATGGACGCTGCAAGTCTGCAAGTCCGTTATTGGCGGCTGAACGGTCGCATCTTGGAGATCACCCGACTTCTCCAATATGCCAGAAGCAGTCATTCGTCGGCTTCATGCCGTTTTACGGCACCGTTACCATCCGCATCAATCTATTGCTCAGGTGCCCGGTCTTGACACTCGCGCTACCCGGCGCGCTGGGCATGAGTTAGAGCGTGTCTCTTTCATATGGAACCATTTGAGAAAGAAACGCTCTAGAAAGTTGGATGAACCCTGTTGGTTACCTGCGTGCCAGACTGCCAATGGCATTGGCGATGATCCGGGCTGCGGTGATGGCTGCCGTCCCGTCTAGATCCCGCTCCGGCACAAATTCAATCATGTCGAAAGCCACGACATTCGTCTTGTCTATGACGGCTGCGATAAGATCGATCGCGTGCGTATAGGAAAGACCACCCGGTGTCGGCGCCATGACCGCAGGCATGATGCCGGCATCAAGTGCATCGCAATCTAGTGTTATCATGCAGTTGGCGCCCTTAGGCAGGTGCGTCATCACTGCATCAATCCCATCCCTAAGGATATCTCGCGCGGTAATGAATTGCGCGCCCCAATTCAGTGCGATTTCCACTTCCTCGCGACGGGCTGATCCAAGCCCGCGAATTCCGACCTGAATGATCCGCTCGACATGAGCCAATTCAGAGGCGCGCCGCATCGTGCTGGAATAGCCTAGCGGTTCACCACGGCGCTCGTCCCGCCAATCAATATGGGCGTCAATCTGCACGATGGTCAGCGGGCCGGCCGGTTCCAGAGCCTCGATGAATGGAATGGGCACTGAATCATCCCCGCCCAGCATGATTGGAACAGCGCCGGCTTGAAGAATTCGTGAAGCCGCGTCCTTGATCAGAGCCCTGTTACCATATCCGTCGAGCGAGGACGTGTTGAGGTCTCCTGCATCGGCGAGTTTGAAGTCGCCATCACCGAGCAGCGGCCCGTCCAAATCAAAATCCCAATGGTCAAACCATCTGGAATCCTCCTCAAGCGCAGCGCGCAGAACATCCGGCGCGGCCGCAAACGGTTCATTGTCGATGTTTTCGTAGGGTGTTCCATGCGGCGCGCCGAATAGCACTGCATTTGCCTCATTGAACGCGATACCGCTGCTGGCGCCCATGAATGGCAGGCGTGTCGGTTTGAAAATTTCAGTCACTGGCGGGCCACCCCCTGCAGCGGATACTCACTTAAGCCAATTCATGGGATGTCAGCAACAACTGCACAAGCGATTTCCCTGAGCCGCAACTGCTCCGACAAGCGACTGACCTGACAGCAAGACCAAACTTGCCGTTGCAGGTCACGAGCTGTCCTGACAGTCTGCGGCTGGCAGGGCTGCCATCGCCATACAAAGCACCTCATCTCCACTGGCCACCTCCTCGTTTGTAGGTGTGGGTTTCTTTGGCCAGCATTGCAGGCGGCAAGCTTCAGCCTGAACTGCTTGCCAGGCTTTTGAAACTCTCAGGGATGCTGTCCCTGTTGACGGGGCTTAGAGCGATTCTTCATTGGCCTACGCCCAGCCGAGCTGCTTCAGCGAGTGGACGTCGTTCCAAATCTTGGTCATGTGGCGGATCTTGCCGCCGTCGAAGTCCATCACATAGACGTAGTCGGCGGCCACTGCCTTGCCCGTGGGCTCGCCGGGCCCACCCTCGCCGGTTTGAGTGCCGTGGAAGACAGCAGCCGCGGTTACATTGTTCCGGGTATCGTCCATGCCCCAGGACTTAAGTTCGTAATGTCCATCAGGGATCGGGATCAGCAGCCCCTTCATCCAATCGGCGTAACCGGCGACAGTTGTTATTTCGGCCAGCGCATCAGCCTGACAAGAAAAGGTCGCATCGTCGTGACAGTATTCTTTGCAGCTATCCCAGCCCTTGCCGGTCTCGCAGGCTTCGAAGAAGGCCTGTGCGGTCTTGTTCATGCTCATATGGCGTGCTCCCCATAACTCAAATCTAGATATCTTCAACGAGAAGAGCTTACGAAATCGTGCCGCTCGCGACTACCCCATCGGCCTCCAAGGAGGCGAAATCGCCACAAAAACGAACATCGAATATCGAATGTCGGTATTGGGGTGAACAGCGGACTCTCTTCGCAATGGGCCAACACTTCCGCTTGGTGCCAGTAACGTAAGTCGCGCAGCGTTTTTGCCTCGCGTAGTTCACTTTTCTACACGGCCATTGCGATGAACGATGAAGCCACGAGTGAGAGGGGCGAAAGACTTCAGGAAACTGCCGTCATCAATCGACACGACGACGTGTACATAGTCGGGTTCATGCTCAATCATCTGAACCTCAAACTGATGAAAGTCGGCTTCGCTGCCCCGTGCGTATGAGACCACGTCGGTTAGCTCCTCGACCAAACTGTCAATTGACTTTCGCGACCAGCCGTCAGTTTCAGCGTCAAGCAGGCCTTGTAGGCGTTTTTTGTCCATGGTGGTGAGTTAGAGCGATTCATGTTGATTTGGAACCATT
>JAEKFU010000652.1 GCA_016522385.1 Pseudomonadota bacterium | reverse complement strand
TGGCCCTGGTTACATCGATGCGATTGTCGGTCCAGCCGGTACGGCCCGAGGAATGGATGCTGATCTGCAAATTGGGCGGCCTGGCAGATCCGCCGACATGCCCAGTATAGATTCGCCGCACCGACGCGAGTCGGGACCTAGGAAGCGCGGCCTGCACCAACAAATCGGCTCGCTGGTAGCCACACCGTCACCGTGGTGCCTTCGTTCTTGACACTGTCGATTTTTAGAGTTCCGCCATGCATTTCAGCGAAGTCACGCGACAACGGCAAGCCGAGCCCGGTGCCTTTGGATTTGACAGCGTCAGCATTGTTTGCCTGCTCAAACGGCTTCATTACGATATTCAACTCTTGCGGCGTCAATCCGCTGCCGGTATCGGCAACTGAGATTGCAAGGCCATTGTCATCGCATTCAAGCGAGACATCGATGCGACCGCCTGCATCGGTGAACTTGATTGCATTGGACAACAGATTGAGCAGGATCTGGGTAACTTTGCGCAAGTCACCCGAAAGTGCCGGGAGACCCTTTCCACCATCGGCCCGCAGGTCGATATTCTTGTCCTTCACTTCCTGTGAAAAAGTACGAACCGCGCTCTCAACGACTTCGTCGATGTCAAATTCGGTCTCGTCGAGCTTCATCTTGCCGGACTGGGTCTTGGAATAATCAAGTATCGTGTTCAGCAAATCGAGCAGATGACGGCCGCTGTCGGCAATGATCACAGCATGCTCATGTGTTGGCCCCGAATCGGGTTCATCGGGATGCTGGTGCTGGATCAATTCGGCAAAACCGATAATTGCATTGAGCGGTGTGCGCAACTCGTGACTCATACTGGCCAGGAACGCTGCCTTGGATTCGTTGGCGGTCTTAGCCTGTGACAGGGCATGCGACAGCGCATCAGTGCGCTCGCGGACCTTTTCCTCAAGTGTCAGCTTGGCTTCCAGCAACTGCCAGTGATGCTCGGCACGCGCCACTTCGCCGTCGTTGAAATCCGCGATCAGCTCTGCAATTTCATCGCTGCCACTGCACTCGATATGCGGCGTGCGAAGCGGTCGCCGAGCACTGCGATGATCTCGCTCCCGCATCGCCTCCACCAATTGCTGTAACGGACGCCCAACGACGATTCGATAGGCGATATAGACGGCGCCGGTGATGGTCAATAGCATGACGATCGCTAACGCCAACAACTGTTCATGTTGGTGGCCAAGACTGATATGGATCGGCCTAACCGTTGCCAGTGTCGTCAGTTTGCCGATGACCACAGGAACGCCACCGTTGGCATGGACAATGTCTTGCACGAAGCGCAAATGGGCGTCGCCCTCATCAACATTCTCACCAAGTGACACCAGCGTTGTACCGTCAATCGAACTAACCCGGGCACCTGTGAAGTAGGGATCGGCGATGATTGTGGTGAGCACCAGCTTGATAATTTCCAGATTGCCCTGGCGGACCGGATCGGCGAGCACATTGACCTGGGCATAGGATGTCCCACGTTGCCGATCGCGCAAGTCATTCAGCTGACGGTCATGGGACAGGCGTTCGACGATCAAAGCGAAATCGACCAAAATCATCAGCACAATCGGCACAATGATCACTAGCAGGTTGAGCAGAACCGAGCGAAATCGTGGCCGCAGCCGGTCGACCCAGCTTCTTGCCTGCTCGGCTGCAGCACCGGCCGCACTCGCCCGGTCTCCGCCGTCCACAAACACTTTGCCTGATAGATTCATCTCACCCACACAAGCATTTTGTCCCCAAGCCGCACCGCCGAAGGGCACAGCCAAAATTCATGCGGATGATTTGTAGAGCATAAAATTCAACATTTGATGCGCGGCCGGGCTAAAATTTTATCGAGCGCAGTTGCACAATGTTAGGAGCTGGGGCGACAATGAGCCCGTAATGTGTTGACGGTTCAGAAAACCGGCGGATCTCCCGGAAATCGGACATTGGCGCAACTTCCTTGGACATCGGTGAGTTCGATCTGGATTGTTCGACCGTCCTCCAGTACCAAAAAAACCTCCGCAGCTGGCAGCAGACTGTCCAACAGGTGCGGCTCGCTCTCGATCCAACCGAAGGTCGTCTTGAACCCGCCGACCTTGAGCCAGGTTTCGAAATGATAAGCGGCCGCATTCACATCTGTTGGCGGCCGGTGCCCATCACAAAGGCTGAGGGTCGATGCCAACATTCGGGCGGACAGGCCGTTTGAACTGACATATCCCTTCCCGTTTCCAGCAGCCAACAAGAACATTTCGCAGCCCTTTCCAACATCATTGCCTCCGCCCCCTACCGCTGAAGGCTAAACAATGAGGGAAGGACTCGATGTGCAATCCGTCACATCGCGTGTTTGGACATTTGAATTTGGCTGAAACGAATCCAACTGGCGTCATGCGGGCGAAAGCCTTTACCAATGGCGCAACCGGCCTTACGTGAACGGCTCCCCGATATCCAATTGGCGTCGGGGAGCCGAGCTTGGTGCGAACCATGTCTTCAAACATGCGCCGCTTCAACCGGTCGCCAAAACGGGACTACAAAGAGCAGCAGGAAGCCGATATTGAAAACAGCGTTCAAGGGCAAGCCAGCAGCAATTGACGCAAGGCATTCAATAACGAACCAGGTAGCCATGCTAGTCAGAACCATATTGCGCCCAAGTTCGGGCGCGCTGGCATAGACTCGCGTGGTCAGTTGCCATAACAAGATGCCCCACCCGATCATGAGACGCTACGGACCGGCAAACGCTGGATGAGCACCCAGAGCGATTAGAATCCCAAACCCCATGACGATGGCGGACGCAGCTTTAAGCCAGTTTGCGGTTGTCTGAAGCGACATTTCCTTACCTCCTTGATTGGCAGATGGACGCCATCCTGCCCACTGTCCTGACAACAGACAATTACCTTGCTGGTAAGTGTCTTTCTCCAAGAGCCGGGTATGATGGCGCGTTGAACTCCACTCCGGAAAACAACACCAATGGAAACAACGTTCGGAACGGCCCTTAAGGATTGGCGCCACCAGCGTCGCATGAGCCAGCTCGACCTCGGGCTGACCGCCGATGTATCGGCCCGGCACATTTTCTCATCGGCGCCCTTGGTGTTTCCGAAGGTGACGGTCTTCTTGACCTGATGTCCAACACAGATCGCATGGAGAAGGTATTCGACAACTGGCCCGAGGTCGTACAGCACACGCTCTAGCTGGCGCGGCCTCCTATGTTTTCCACAACATCGGTTATAATGATGCTTGAAATCAGCGATTCGATTCGCTGTGGAGGCACAATTCGCTAGAATTGCCGCCATTTACCAACATTGGCTCATTCAATGCGTTTTCCGCCATCCTTTCTCGATGAAATCCGCGCCCGAGTTCCAGTATCTTCCGTTGTCGGGCACACCGTTCAATGGGACCGCAAGAAAACCAATGCCGGACGCGGCGACTACTGGGCCTGTTGCCCGTTCCATCACGAAAAAACCCCGTCATTCCACGCCGATGACCGAAGGGGACGCTATCACTGCTTTGGTTGCAAGGCCTCTGGCGACATCTTCCGTTTCATGACTGAAAAGCAGGGCCTGTCATTCCCTGAGGCAGTCCAACGCCTGGCTAGCGATGCCGGCCTGCAGATGCCTGAAATGACCCCTGAAGACGTGGCGCGCGAACAACGCCGTTCGACACTTTATGATGTTATGGAATTGGCAGCCCAGTTCTTCGAAGGCAAATTGCAGTCGAGTGACGGCGCGGCGGCCCGCGGCTATCTTGCTGATCGTGGTCTCACGGCCGGCGTGCAACAGGGGTTTCGCATCGGCTATGCACCGGCCGGCCGCAACCATCTGAAATCTTATCTGGTCGACAAGGGTGTCACCGGCGAGCAACTCGTCGAGTCTGGTCTGCTGGTCACCGGTGAAGGTATCGCCGTTCCCTACGACAGGTTCCGTGACCGCATCATGTTTCCCATCCGCGATGGTCGCGGCCGGGTGATTGCGTTTGGTGGCCGTGCCATGTCTGGCGACGTACCGGCGAAATATCTCAACTCGCCCGACACAACACTGTTCCACAAAGGCAGCGTCCTCTACAACATCGACCAGGCCAGGGCGCACGCCCATGAATGCGGTACGGTAATCGCCGTTGAGGGCTATATGGACGTGATCGCCATGACCCGGGCTGGCCTGGCCAATTCAGTTGCGCCGCTCGGTACTGCACTGACTGCCGATCAATTGACCCTAATGTGGCGACTCGCCCCTGATCCAGTCCTGTGTTTTGACGGCGATGCAGCCGGCCTCAAGGCCGCCTATCGGGCACTTGATCTGGCACTGCAGCACTTGAAACCTGGCCAGTCTTTGCGATTTTCACTAATGCCGGAGGATTGCGATCCGGACGATTTGTTACGGGAGAAAGGCACTGAAGCCTTGCGGGCCATCGTCGCCGATGCGGATCCATTGGTCGATGTTTTATGGCGCCGGGCGCTCGCTGAAAATGACCGCCAGACACCGGAAGACCGGGCACGCTTCGAGGTCGACTTGGAACACATGATCCGCCAGATCGAGGACGGCAAGGTGCGCACCCACTATAAGGCGGAAATATCATCCAGGATAAGGGCGCTGTGGACCGGGTCTGCAGCCCCCCGAAACCGTCGGCAAATCGTAGCGCGGAGTATGCAGCTGACGCGGCAATCAAGGGAACACCGTCAGCGATTTGCCGGTAAGCGTCCATGGGACACCGCCATGCCGGCCTCACCACAATTGAAAGCGTTCGCGCGGGGCTCGACAACTGCAACCGCCAGTGAACGGCGCGAAAGGCTAATAATCCTTTCGGTCATAAATCATCCAGAGCTTTTGGCGGGTAGTGCCGAGCAATTTTCCGAAGTCGAATTCGCAATCCGTGAGCTTGACAGCATACGCCGGGAAATCCTAGATATTGCGGCCCTTCATGAAGGGCTTGACAGTGCGGGGTTGCGTCACCACCTGAGCGAGAGGAACAAGGCTGCCAGCCTTGCCAAGATTGAAACCCAGGCTGAGCGATTGAATTCATGGCATGTGAAAAGCGATGCGGCATTTGAGGATGTACGCACCGGTTTTGAGCATATGATTGCGCTGCACCGCAAAAATGTGACGCTTGAACGCGAATTGAGGGCCGCGGAACTCGCGCTGGCGGAAACATCGAGCGAAGAGAATTTGCTGCATCTCAATCAAATTCGCGAAGAACTTCGCTCCAATTTGGGCGAAGAAGCGACGATTGAAGGTTTCGGTGAGGCATCGGGCAGACCGACCGACACCTTGGGGTAAGAAATTAATGACCGCTGGGCGGCACACGCGCTCGCCGGCGGCTGTCATATTTAAGGAGCGGTTAACAGGCAGTGGGCTTTAATGCATCTATCCTGCGATTGGTGCGAATCGTTCGTGTGATGCCGAACGAAACGGTCCCAGAGCGGCAGCTTCAAGGATAAGGAACAACTTCAATGGCCAGAGTGCAAGCACAATCGGGTGATGGCGGCAAGAAACTTCAGGCGGGTGCTGCCGCGTTGAAAGAGACCGCTGCAACAGAAACCAGCGGCGAAGGCGGGGCAGAAACCGTTGACAGCCCGCTTCTCGACATGTCCGACGCAGCGGTCAAGAAACTCATCAAGACAGCCAAGCAGCGCGGCTTCGTCACCCACGACGAGCTGAACGAGGTGCTGCCGTCCGAAGAGGTCTCTTCAGAGCAGATCGAAGATACCATGGCAATGCTCACCGACATGGGCATTAATGTGGTGGAAAGCGAAGAGGAAACCGAAGACGCGACCGAAAGCGCCGAGCGGGTCCAGAGCGGCTTGCCGATGAAAGTGGAACGGGCCAGCGAGCCCGTCGACCGAACCGATGATCCGGTGCGTATGTATCTGCGCGAGATGGGCTCGGTCGAGCTCTTGTCGCGTGAAGGCGAAATTGCCATTGCCAAGCGCATCGAAGCCGGTCGTGAGGCGATGATCCATGGCTTGTGTGAAAGCCCGCTCTCCTTCCAGGCGATTATCATCTGGCGCGACGAGTTGAACGAAGGCAGAATTCTCTTGCGCGACATCATCGATCTGGAAGCAACCTATGCCGGGCCCGACGCCAAGGCACCGGCGGCAGCACCAGTGCAGCCCAGCGCTGAAGTCGACGCGACCGAAGCGGCGAAGCCGGAACCTGTAGTGGTTGAAAAGCCAGCTGAGCCGGTCCGCAATTCTGACAACAACTCCTATGGCGATGTCCTGTCTCCCGATGACCTGGAGCCCAAATCCCACGACGAGGAAGAAGACGACGACGAGGAAGACGAGGAAGAGGCCAACATTTCGCTCGCGGCGATGGAGGCTGAACTAAAGCCGCAAGTGCTTGAAACTTTCGACCACATCGCAAAAACCTACAAGTCGCTGCGTAAGCTGCAGGACCAGGAAGTCGCTGAGAAAACCAAACTCTCGCCGTCCCAGTCACGCCGTTACAAGAAGCTGCGTGAGGAATTGATTGAGGACGTCAAAAGCTTGTCGCTCAACGCGGCCAGGATCGAAGCGCTGGTTGAGCAGCTGTATGATATCAACAAACGGCTCAACTCCCTGGAAGGCCGCCTGATGCGCCTGGCAGAGACCTACAAAGTGCCAAGGGCCGTGTTCTTGGAAGAATATCGCGGCGGTGAACTCGACCCGAACTGGATGCGCCGCGTTGGCCGGTTGTCCAAGAATGGTTGGAAAGACTTCGTTGCCAAGGAGAAGGCCACTATCAAGGAACTGCGCAACGAAATTCATGGCCTGGCGTCTGACACCGGACTTCAGATCCCGGAATTCCGACGCATCGTCCATATGGTGCAAAAGGGTGAACGTGAGGCGCGCCAAGCCAAGAAGGAAATGGTCGAGGCCAACCTGCGGCTGGTAATTTCGATTGCCAAGAAATACACCAACCGCGGCCTTCAGTTTCTCGATCTCATCCAGGAGGGCAATATCGGCCTAATGAAAGCGGTCGACAAGTTCGAATACCGCCGCGGTTACAAGTTCTCCACTTACGCCACATGGTGGATCCGTCAGGCGATTACCCGCTCGATTGCCGACCAGGCCCGCACCATCCGTATCCCGGTGCACATGATCGAGACCATTAACAAGATTGTACGCACCTCGCGCCAAATGATGCACGAGATCGGCCGCGAGCCGACACCGGAGGAAATTTCTGAAAAACTCTCCATGCCGCTTGAAAAGGTCCGCAAGGTGATGAAGATTGCCAAGGAGCCGATCAGCCTTGAGACTCCGGTCGGTGATGAAGAAGATTCGCATTTGGGCGACTTCATCGAGGACAAAAACGCCATCCTGCCGATCGATGCCGCTATTCAGGCCAACCTGCGCGAGACGACGACTCGCGTTCTGGCCTCCCTGACCCCGCGAGAAGAACGCGTCCTGCGTATGCGTTTCGGCATCGGTATGAACACCGACCATACACTTGAAGAAGTCGGCCAACAGTTCTCGGTCACCCGTGAACGTATTCGCCAGATTGAGGCCAAGGCGCTCAGAAAACTCAAGCACCCGAGCCGCAGTCGCAAGCTCAGAAGCTTCCTCGACAGCTGATTAGGTTCCACAATATTGCGCGATTGCAAAGGCAGCACCCGTTCGGTGCTGCCTTTTTCTCGGCCCACTGCAGCTTTCAACATCTGTATCAAAGTGAACCGATCTTAAGCACCTCTTTACCGTTAGCTGGCAGACTCGCTTCCAGAATGCACCGATCCCAAGACCCGTCGTAGGGGCGTCGCGTCAGTAAGGACGGATCGGCGTTAGTTTTGTCAGTAACAGCATAAGCAGAGTGGCACCTCATGGCCCCACGGATTCTAATCGTCGAAGACGATCCGACCCAGCGGCGAATTCTCGAAGAAATGATCAAACGGTTCGGCTGTGAAGCAACCGCTGTCGAAAGCGGTGCGGCTGGATTGGAGTTTCTGGCAAGTCCTGCCGGCAACGGCACGGAATTGATCGTACTTGATCTGGTAATGCCGGAGATGGATGGCCTTGAGTTCATTGAAAAACTTAATGCCCACCGCGTCCAACTTCCGGTGATCGTGCAAACCGCGCAGGGATCCATCGAAACGGTCATCAAGGCCATGCGGACCGGTGCAGATGATTTCGTTGTCAAACCGGTCAGCCCCGAACGACTTAAAGTCTCGATACAGAACCTTTTGAAGGTCAATGCCCTCACCGAAGAGGTCAAGCGCCTCAACAACAAGGTTGGCGGTGCCTTGACATTCGATGACCTCATTGCCTCAAGCCAGATCATGGCAAATGTCCTCAAGTTGGGTCAGCGCGGCGCCCAATCGAACATCCCGATCTTGATTGAAGGCGAATCAGGTGTCGGCAAGGAAATGGTCGCTCGCGCCATTCAGGGCGAAAGCGAACGAGCCAGAAAGCCATTCGTTGCCGTCAACTGTGGCGCCATTCCGGAAAACCTGGTTGAAAGCACCCTGTTCGGCCATGAGAAGGGCTCTTTTACTGGCGCCACGGCCAAGCATATCGGCAAGTTTCAGGAGGCCGATGGCGGAACCCTGTTTCTCGATGAAGTGGCAGAACTGCCCCTGGACATGCAGGTCAAGCTTTTGCGGGCACTTCAGGAAGGTGAAATCGATCCGGTCGGCTCCCGAAAACCGGTCAAAGTCAATTTCCGGCTGATTTCCGCCACCAATCGCAATATGATCGAGATGGTCAAGCAGGGCCAGTTCCGCGAGGATCTATACTACCGTCTGAACGTATTTCCGATCATGGTTCCACCGTTGCGCGAGCGCATCGATGATATTGTCGGACTGGTGGAGCATTTCATCACCCGGTTCGCCGCCGAAGAAGGCCGCAAAGTGCGCGGCATTACCCGCCAAGCCGCAGAAATGCTGACTAAATATCAATGGCCCGGCAATGTACGCCAACTCGAAAACACGGTCTTCCGCGCCATCGTCCTGTGTGAGGGCGATGTCCTGACCGTCGACGATTTTCCGCAGATTGCAGCGCTGGTTGACGGTTATGAAGTCTCCATTCCGGCTGCTCCCTTGCAGAAAACAAATGATGTGCTGCCCAGCGGCGAGGATGCAATTATCGGCATCGATGACACCCCTGTGCAGTCAAACGGTGCTGAAGTCTCCGATGGCATGGCGCTCGGCATCCCAGCCGTCACCGATGGCGGACACATTCGACGGCTTGATGAAGTCGAGGCAGACATGATCCGGCTGGCGCTGCACCGCTACCGGGGTCAGATGTCAGAAGTCGCTCGCAAGCTGGGCATCGGGCGCTCCACGCTATACAGAAAAATGCGTGATCTCGGCCTCGAATCGAAGACGCCGTAATTCTCACAAATGTGACTGCTAAGCCACAACTGTCGGGTTGCAACTGAATTGCCCTGTGGCTAGTGTGCCCGCGAGGTCCGGAGTATGTTGGTTATGACAAATCTGAAGCGTCTGTTGTTTTGTTCGGTTGCCGGAGCTCTCGTATTCGGCAGCCCAATGGCATTTGCCGAAACCAAAGAAGTCACACGCGAATACAAAAAGTCGCCGAGCATCTCTGGTAGCGGACAGATCAGACCTTTCAATTTCTGGGGAAACAGCTGGGGCAGGAGTTGGCGATCACGCACCCGTTACCGTTCCTACGGCGAGCTTCCAGCCACACCCAAAAAAACCAATCCGTATCATACCTATGTACCGGATCGCCTCACCACACTTGCTGATCGGGCGACAAAACAACCCGCCGGCGACAAACCCGTGTTCGCAACCGAGGCCCCGGCCGACTTTGACCCTACCCCGGCAAGCCTGCGCAGTACAAAACTTGATGATTCGCTGGCCCAGACGATTTTCGATTTGATCAAGGCCGGTGAGACCGGCATCAGGGTCACCAAAGCATACAAGAAGGCCATTCTGTCGTATTATCACGACCGCGGTTACAAGGCAGCCTGGGCGACTTTGGACGGACTTGAAGAGCGCGCAAAGGGCGTTGTTCAGTTGTTGAAGGATGCCGATGCCGAGGGCCTCGATGCCGGCGATTACCGCTTGCCGGTTTTGGAGCAGTACGACAATGATCTGGAACTAATCGAACGCGATCTGGTAGCGATTGCCAGGTTCGACATTCAACTGACGGCAATGGCTGTTCGTTATGCGCGGCATGCATCAGGCGGCCGCATCGTTGCTAATCGGATCAGCGACTATCATGACCTAAAACCGTCGATCGTTGCGCCAGAGACGGCGCTACGAGAGCTGGCCGAAAACAGCGAGCCGTCGGTGTATTTGGCATCCTTGCATCCGCAGCATGCCGCTTACCCACAGTTCAAGGCCGCACTCGCCGAGCAACGGGCTAACCCGGAACCAACTGATATCGTCACACCGATACCGCCTGGACCGACCATCGTTCCGGGCCAGTCTGATGACCGCATCCCCGATATCCGCTACCGGCTCATCAAAAACGGCCATCTGGAAGCCCGTGACGTGTCAATTATTCCATCCAGCGGCGAGGAGTTTGTGGATTCCAGTACGGCAGTAGTGGAGGAAAATACCGATGGTCTTTTGGCCCCGAATGAGACAGCCTATGAAGGTGAACTCGTTGAAGCCGTCAAAAAATTCCAGAGATCGGCTGGCCTGAAGCCCGATGGACTGATCGGTAAGCGCACGATCAGCGCACTGAACGGTGATGTGCAGAAGCATTTCGACAAGACCGCCCGCATTGTTGCCAATATGGAGCGCCTGCGCTGGTTACCGCGAGATCTTGGCCGCTCGCATATCTTTGTCAATCAGGCATCCTTTCGGTTGAAGTTGGTCAAGAACGGCCGCCAGGTCTGGACGACGAAGGTCATTGTCGGCAAACCGGAAAACCAGACATCGTTCTTCAGCGATGAAATGGAAACTGTGGTCTTCAACCCCTATTGGGGTGTCCCGCAGTCGATCATCATCAATGAAATGATACCCAAACTTGTCAACGATCCCGGCTATCTCGACCGGCTGGGATATGAGGTCTATACCGGCAGGGGCTATCGCGTCAGCTCCTATGATATCGACTGGTGGGACTATTACAGCCAGGAGCCTGTCGCAGTGCGCCAGCCGCCTGGCCGTGAGAATGCACTGGGTCAGCTCAAGTTCCTGTTTCCGAACAAGCATGCCATCTATCTGCACGACACACCAACAAAGAATTTGTTTAACCGGGATCAGCGGGCCTTTAGTCATGGTTGCGTAAGAATCCAGAATCCCCGCGAGTTGGCAGAGGCCATTTTGGGCTGGAATCAAAGCCGAATCGCTTCGCACATATCTACCGGGCAGAATCAAAAAGTATCGCTGAACCGAAAGTTGCCGGTACATTTAACCTATTTTACAGCCTGGCCAGGCCCTGACGGGAAAGTCAATTACTTCAATGACATGTATGGCCGCGACGCTAGGCTGGAGCTGGCTTTTGCTGCCACAACTGCAGCTTTCCGGTAGATCTTCGACCATCGCCAGGTTGAGGGTTAATCGGGCATTAAGTATATCGCGCCATAATTGGCTCGAAAAAATGTCGCCTAAACGTGGCCGCATTCTTGTGGGAAGGCCCTGAGTAGTGTAATCC
>JAEKFU010000630.1 GCA_016522385.1 Pseudomonadota bacterium | reverse complement strand
CCTTCTTTGGTGTGGCCGCAAACGCCTCATTCATTACCATCGGGGCGACAGAAGCCGCAACGCCCATGGCGATGACGCCCTCCATAAACTGCCGGCGAGAAATACGCCCGGCTGCCAGAAGGACTTTCAATTCTGTAATCTTATCCATTCACTCTCCCTCCCTATGGAGATATCAACACATATTTACTCGACAGACGCGCAAACGTGCCTGCTTGAACCTTCATGGTACCCAAACCAAGCGCAATAACAAGGGTCCAGATCCCAGCGTTCGACGATTCCATGACACCGATCAGCAAATTCTGATGCAGCATTCATCAATACAATCAATAATTTACCTCATGGTGAGTTTTTTTCAACACCTTGCAAGTCACTGCACCAAATTGTGATGAATGGTGTTGCACTACCGGGCGCCGACGCCCGTACGGGATTGCCCCATTTATCTAACCCGAGGGTTCGGTTGCTCGCCCGGCGCCACAATGATTTATTGCTAGCAGGCAATTACGGAGGGCTAGGATGCCAAGAATTGCAATGGTCGGCGATTACAGCACCGATGTTCCCGCCCACCGGGCCATTCCCGAGGCCTTAGCCGTCGCCGCTGACAAACTCGGTTACCGCATCGAACATGAATGGTGTGAAACCATTGACCTCAATCGGCCCGTAGACCGGCAACTTGCCTCATATGACGGCATCTGGTGCGTGCCCGCCAGTCCCTATGCCAACATGGACGGCGCGCTGGATGCAATCCGTTTCGCGCGCGAGACCGGATGCCCGTTCATCGGAACCTGCGGCGGCTTTCAACACGCCTTGATCGAATATGTCCGTAACGTCCTCGGTTACCATGAAGCCGACAACGGGGAAACCAACCCTGACGCCAACATGGCGATCGTTGCACCGCTGGAATGCGTGCTAGTCGAGGCGGCAGGCGACATAGAATTTTCTACAGGCTCGAAAATGGCCAGCATTATGGGTTCAGGACTGGTCCGCGAAACCTATCGCTGCAGCTATGGTTTCAACCCGAGATACCGGCACCTGATAGATGCCTCGGAGCTGAATTTCACCGGCTTCGATCCAGACGGCGCACCCCGCGCGTTCGAACTTCCCGAGCATCCGTTTTATGTCGGCACACTGTTTCAACCAGAACGATCGGCCCTCTACGACAAAGAACATCCATTGATAACTGCCTTTGTCGATGCCGCGCGCGCCAGGCTCAACCTCGACAGCCCGGCGCCGGCATCTCGGCTCAGCGCTCCTCGATAAGCCGCATAAAGGCGTTCATGCAAATCTTGCCGGTCTGCCCGTCCTGATCGAGTTCGGGGTTCCAAGCCGACATCGACGCTGCCACGACCCGGCCGGTTGCCGCCAGCCGCCGCATGACAGCGTTCACCGTCTTTGCATCCGGCCCGCCCGGCACCGGGTAGTTGTGCCCGGGCGCTTCAGTGCAATCGATTACATCGGAATCGAAATGCACATAGAGCGGTCCGTCAGGCAGCGGCATGTCGAGCAGCTCTGCGAAGTCGCACACATGAACCATTGCCGAGCTCTCAACTGCTACGGCCTCTTCGGGATCCAGGTCACGACCGTCGGCCAGAATGATGTTGCGCTCCTCCAGCGGTATCATCTCGACCGCATTCGGCATGCTCATGTCGCCCCGCCCGACGATCATCGCCAGCGGCATGCCGCCCAGAAAACCGCTCGGACTTGTCTCCCAGGTGTTGAAATCGCCATGGGCATCGAGCCAGACCAGCGTTGCTTCGATGCCGCCATGCTGCAGGCCGGCCACTAGTGCAATGGCCGTGCAGCAATCGCCTGCAATGCTGACCGGGCGATTGCCTGCTGCAATGGCGCTCGCGACCCGCTTGGCAAGCGGCCGATGAACGCATGCGACCTTGGCCTGCTGATCAGCACCGATGCGATCAGGATCATTGATGATGGCGCCTGGCAGGTCAAGTTCAGCCAACTGCGGCACGTCGCGATCGATGAAAGACGGAGAGATGATGATTTCGTTTTGCATTTTAGGTGCTTAGTTTCTGTTAGCCAGGCCCGTGAAACCACGGCAACTGGATCAGGGGCAGATTTAGCCATGCCACCCAATCAAGATTAAGGAACTGCGATACGAACAGCTCTGCGACGAATACCAGCCAGGCGGTTAGCAGGGCCATCGTCAGGGCGATGCCAGCAATGCCCCGGCCGGACATTACGACGGTCCTCGCGACCAGACCGGCTGCCGGCTTTGCTGACGTCTCCAGCAGATCCAGCCTGGCAAGGAACGCCCTTTCATTGTCAGCCAGCATATCCGGTGAAATTGCGCCGCGCCGGAGAGCTTTGCGCACCGCACCGGCATAGAGTTTCGCCGCCATAATGCGCAGCACCACCGCCAGCGCGAAGATTACGGCGCAGGCGAACAGATGATATAGCCCGGCGATTTTCTTGATTTCTTGGTCGTCCAGTGCCGCTTGACCGTCCAGCATATTGCCCAGCGCCAACGGTCCCACATGGACGCCTGAAAGGATCAACCCTGCAACGACAAAGGCGATCGCCAGCCACACGAGCCGCCAGCGCGATTGCCGCGCAAGCGTCCGCAAAAACTTGAAATCATAGAACGATTTCCAATTTCCCGTGGCGGCCTGACGGGCCTGCGCCAACGGCACATAGGTCATAGCGGCGAGAAACATGGCCACACCGGCCAAACCGATTGCCGGCCCCACCGCCGCCTGCTCATAGCCCTTGTTGAACGAATTCTCCCAGCCGCCCCACCATGACACGGCCCACATAAGGCCGGCCGGCAACGTCAGCACCCAGGTGTTCAACAACATCTGGAGGCCAAGTTTGAGATTGGACCAGAGCGATCCAAACAACCTGATCAAGCCACGCCTAATTCTGTCCACCCCGCCAGACCCGACTTCTTCGCCGGCTCTTTTCGCAATGATCCAATTGGGCCATCCAGCCAAATGGGCGCTACCGTGGCCTTCCCGCACAAAGTCGTCGAATCCCGCGCCGACATCGACGATACGGCGATCGTTGAACCAGGCTTTGAAGATTGACCTTTGCATCGCGCGGCTGATCCAGCCGACAACCAGCACCGCCGTCACCGGCGTCAGGCAAAGCGCGACGCCGGCTACCGTTTTCCAGACAAAAGCCAGCAACCGCTTCATGGCAGGTCAGCCAAAAACATCGTTCAACACACCGCCTTCGGCGAACTTGGCCCTGAAGCCCATGAACTGGCCGATCGTCGCTGCAATGCTGATCTGGTTGACCGGCTTGTCGACGACTCTGCCGCGGGCGATACCCGGTCCCATTACCAACGCCCAGATCTCATGGGCGCTCTTCGAATTGAAATGATGCTGACAGGACACCTGCATCAGCGGATTGTTGTCACGCCCGCAATCCGGCACGATGACAAAAACCGTGTTACCGCGGTAATGAGGATCTGCCTCGACCGTATCGACAAGCTGACGCACACCTTCGTCAATGATTGAAATGGCCCGCGTATAGTGGCTCATGTTACCCCAGTGGACATAGTCCGGGTCCTGGTAGTTCACCATCACCAGCTTTGGCCGCAGCTCGTGCAGCGCCCGCACGGTCAGTTGTGTGAGCAGCCGATCGCCACGCGCGTTTACAAAACCGCTGTCACCGTAATGCCGACGCCAACGTGACCAGAACGATTCCAGTTCATCTACCTGCTGGGCGACTTCATCGCCGCGATAATTGCGCGCCTCCAGCTTTTCCAGTTGCGCTTGCACTTCCTGGCGTGCCTTATCAGACAGGTCCTGTTCGTTAAGCTGGGCCCGCAACAAATAGGTCTTGAACCAGTGCAGGCTCAAGACACTGGAGCGATAGTTGACGCCATAGGAGTGGTTGTTGCTGAAGGTCAGGAAATCTTCACTCTCGCGATCTTCGCCGTTGACGATCAACGTCTGGTGGCTAGGCACATTGTAGGCTTTTCGCAGATATTCAAAAAGCGTCGGCGCCTTCGGTTCGAACCGCTCGCTCAGAAATTTGTTTTCGACATCCTGGTAGCGGTCATAGCGGCCGGTGAGGATGTAGAGCGTGCCCTGAGCATGACTGGTTACCACGCCGTCTTGTGCTGAAATCCGCATATCTGTGTAGAGCGTCCCGCGCTTGGCCAGCACATGGCGAAGATAGGGGGCATAAGTGTGATCCGGATCGATCGTCTCGCGCCGCCGGACGCCCCCGCCAAAGCGCACAATGATGACATTGGGCCCGGTATAGCGGCGCCGCGCGGTTGCTGCCTCCGGTAGCAAACTTGCCCCCGCAGCGGTCGCCAACAGCCCCGATCCAAACTGTCGTCGGTTTAAACAATGCATAATATGGTTCTCCGATAAACCAACCATGCCATCATCGGCAAACCCGCTTGCGGTGTCTAGACTGCCGCAAGTTGCAGTTCTGCTGCAGGACGGCGCAGACATTGCAAGGACGCAATGGAGATAGCTTGTTCCAGGTGATCGGCAAACCGATGATACAACTTTTCTAGAACTTAATCAGGCGAGCATACCATGCTCAAATGTGTCATGAAGCAACATCTGATTGCGCAGGCCGAACGTGTGTCACAAAAATCCGGGAGCTCAGCACATGCTTCAGATCGCCAAGTACCATCTCTATTTGGGTTGCGTCTTCGCGCCGCTGATCATCTTTTTTGCCCTGTCCGGCGCCTGGCAGACTTTGAACCTTCACCGATCGACTAAGGACGGACGTTACCGCGCACCACAAATATTGGTCCAATTGTCGGAAGTGCATCTGCGCCAACGCTGGGCGCTGCCGGAAAGCCAGGGCGTGAACCAGAGGGGGCAGGAAAGCGACGCGCTGATCAGCCTGCTGCCGCGCCGGCCCTTGTCCTGGCTCTCGGCGTTCATGGGTCTCGGTCTGGCCACGTCGAGCATCCTTGGTATCGTATTGGCCTTTCAACGCACTCGCCGCAGACGGCGATGGCTGGTCGTTTTCTGCCTGGCAGCTGGATGTTTGCTCCCGATTACACTTCTGTTGTCATAATGCGGCCGGTCGAACAAACGGGGATGTGCCCTAGGCACCTAAAATACTGAAATCACCGTCAATATCACGGGTCCAGGCCCATGCGGCAAATAGCGGAGCAGCCAAAGTGCGTATGGCGTGGGATTCGCTGGAATTGTTCCAGTGTAACTCTCCAGCCTTCTTTTGGATCCATGGCCCGTCAACGGAAAACCGCCACTCAGTCGGACCGGAAAACAACCAGTAGAGCTCAGGCGCCGCATGAAGATGATCAGGATAGATCTGCCCGGGCCCGATGATGAACAGGCCCAACATAAAATCATCACCGGGATAAACACCGCCGGGCCCAATTAGGTTTGCAAACGCATAATCGTCCATGAAGCTCCCCCCGGGCCGAGGCACATGCTCAGGGATCCGTTGCCAATGAAGCGATTGAGCGAGGTCGCCAATTGCAGTGCTGATGTCTTTGTCGATGTGCCACGTCGCGGCAAGACCCGCCGCCAGGTGCCGGCAGGCAAGATCTCGTTTGGTGGCGACCGTCGGTTCATGGCGTTGGGTACAATCTTGTGCGTTTAACCGTGACAGGGTTTCCGCCACACCGTCTTCGCCGGCATGTCTTTTCTCAAGCCCCGCAACCAAGGCGGCTAGGGTTCTGTCTGTCAGGTCAAAAAGCGATGTTGTCATCAGCAACTATAGTCCAGCCTGTGCCACGGCTCAGGATATAGGGTACTTTTGACCACGTAGCTATCTGCTTCTAGTGTCGCATTTGGGTTAGAGATGACCGATCTAGTGAACCTTAAGGATGCCATCGCCACACTGGCAGAGATGGTCTTACATAGCGGTCTGTCGGCAGAATTTCGCCGGAAAGCCAAGCTGGTTTCGGCAACGATCAGTGTTGATGACTTCACCGAACTCAAAGACCTGCTGCACAATCCGCCAAGAGAACCTGCAACATTTGATATTTACAAGCATGGCCTTGGCGGCTGGTTGAGCGCATGCCAGTTCTCGGTCTTTGAAGTCGTCTTTTGTGTCGGTGAGCCGGCGCTGCCAATTGTCAGACAGATTGCCTGGGGCTCCTATGACTGGACGCAGGGCAATGCCATCGAGGTTCTAATCAGGTTGGCGGCGCAGGGAACGAGGTCGGAGGAAATTGTTGCAGAAATCAAATCAAAATTTTCCGATATCAGATATGAAGCACAACTCTATGCATTAGAGCCGCTGCTGCCATTGATTGACTCTGACGAAAACCTGAGATCGGTCGTCAATCAACTCATGCAAAACGTTCAGTTCGCAGAAGCGTATAACGACGTAACGCGGTACTAGTCGATGGCAATGACTCCATTGTCAAAGTCGATGAGCTGTTCGCGAGCCAACTGGCCATCTCCTGGCTCGAAAACAAAACATTGCGTGATCTTCACAGATGATCGTTTGGCGTTGCGGTCACATTCAGGCATTGTAATCCCACTGGTGCAGTGAAATTCGAAAGCCGCGGCAATGGAATACGCGACTTGGATCAATCCTCCAGCCAGCGAAAACAGCCCGCGCTATATCGGCAGGTCGATCTCACCCAGACGCTCTGTCAACTTGCGGTTCTCGGTATAATCCACATCCACCGCAATCAGCGCCGGGCCATCCAGACCGAGTGCTTCTTCGAGCGCCGGCGCTAAATCCTCAGCCGAGGTCACGTGCCGGCCCCACATGCCGAACGAGCGGGCCAGCATCTCCAAATCCGGGTTACTGAACTTTAAGTCCGAATGCCGCCCACCAAACTGGTTCTGTTGTTTCCATTTGATCAACCCGTACTCGCCATCCATCCAGACGACGCAGACAAACGGGATCTGCTTGCGCACCGCCGTTTCCAGATCCTGGACATTCATTAGGAAGCCGGCATCACCACACACCGCTACCACTTTCGCATCCGGCCGGGCATATTTGGCGCCAATCGCCCCCGGTAGAGCGAAACCCATTGAACAAAAGCCGTTCGAGATCAGGCAAGTGTTCGGTTCGATGCACTGATAATATCGGCTAACCCACATTTTGTGGGCACCGACATCGGAAAGAAGGATGTCCTTTGGGCCCAGTGCATGCCTGATCTCTCCGATCACGCGCTGTGGTTTGACCGGGAAAGCATCATCATGGTTTTGGGCATTGAGGTCCTTGCGGATCGTCTCGCGCAAATCATGCCAGCGTGCGACATCGAACAATGGCAGTTTGCCCTCGAACCGCTCATTAAGCTTCTCGTTTATCTGCCACAGTGCATCGGCAAGGTCGGACACTATGTCGATCGCAACCGGATAGCCGGCATCGATCTCGGCCGGCTCATAGTCAATATGGACGATTATCTTGTCGCGTTTGGCGTTCCAGAAGGATGGTGCATACTCGACCAGGTCATAACCAACGGTAATCACGAGATCAGCCTCGGCGAACGCTTTCAATACGTGATCTTTGCCTTGCAGGCCGATCGTGAACAGACAGTTCGGCGAGGTGTGCGCGACGGCACCCTTGCCCATGAAAGTGTTGACGACCGGGATGCCGGTCTTGTTGGTCAGGCGGCGAAGTTGCCTGACGGCTCTTTTGCGCACCGCCCCATTGCCCGCAAGGATCAGTGGCGAACGGGCCTTGCCAATGAGATCAACCGCTGCTTCCACCACCTTCCAGTCTGCAGCCGAACGGCGGGTTGCAAGCGCCCGCATCGGCTCCAGTTCCACATCATGCTGAGCGACATTTTCCGGCAGTTCGATGACGGTCGCACCGCATTTTTCCATTTGCGCCAGTTTAAAGGCCTTCCGCACCACTTCGGGAATTGTATCGGCATCCTGGATCGAATGAGCCCATTTGCTGATGGGCTCGAACATGGCGATCGCATCCATGTTCTGGTGGCTCTCTTTGTGGAGGCGCTTGGTGGATCCCTGCCCTACTATTGCCACCAGCGGCGCCCGGTCCATATTGGCATCGGCAACACCGGTCACCAGATTGGTCGCGCCCGGTCCGAGCGTTGCCAGGCACACGCCCGGCTTGCCGGTCAGCCGACCATAGGCGTCGGCCATAAAGGCGGCGGCCTGCTCATGCCGGCACAGGACGAACTCGATGACTGAATCCATCAGCGATATCATCAGATCGGCGTTTTCCTCACCCGGCAACCCGAAGATCCGCTCAACCCCTTCGGTTTCCAGGCATTTCACGAACAGATCCGATGCTTTCACGGCAAACCACCTCCGACACGACAAATGTGCGCGCCACGAAAGCAGGTCTCGCGACAATGCTCAAGACCTGCAACCGCCGTTCATCGAAACTTGAACTGGTGCGCGCTGTCATTCAGACTTGTGTGTGCATCGGCTTGCATGAGTAGGCTCCACCAAACGGGGAGCCGCAATACTCCGGAAAAACAGGCTTAGCCGGGCAAGATGAGCAACCAGTACAACAACACAGCCTAGAGCGTTTCTTTCTCATGTGGAATCATTTGACCGCGTTTCTGCGTCTGCTGGCTAGGCAT
>JAEKFU010000626.1 GCA_016522385.1 Pseudomonadota bacterium | reverse complement strand
TCGGCATCATCCGACACCAAGACCGGCTTAGACAGCCGGTCCGGTGGCGACTTGCAGCGGCATGGACTCCCAGCTGCTGCCGGCGGCCAGCACGCAGGTGGCCTTGTTCGGCTTGGTCACGGTCATGACCCAGGCGCCGCTCTTGGCGACGAAGAGTTCGACCATGTTCGACTGGCCAGCGAGAGCCAGCGCTTGCCGGTTGGCTTTGATCTTACCGGTAATGTGGGCAAGAACCTTGGCCCGCGGACCGCACTGTGCGGCTTCGGCCGTGCCCTGCGCGACGGTGGCCGAGATCGCCACTGCGCCCAGAATGCTTAGGGTCAATCCCTTAAGGCTTGCAAATGTCATATTCATCGTAACTGTCCTTCAGTTGAGTGATGAGTGACTTAACTTGCCAACCACATTAACCGCCGCCGTGCGCCGGCGATGTGCACTCCGTCACACTGCGAGCTGCCGGTTCTCCTCAACACGCAAATTCAAATACATCCAGTGACGCACGTCATCACCGAATTGATCGGTTGCCCGCTGCAAAGCTGCTGCAAACGAGCCGAACGGCGAACCAACTACCGTGTCGCGATCTTTGATGATGACATAGGTCATGATGGTCGTCTCCTTGGATACCAATGGGACGACTCTAGCGGACCGACGATGTGTAGGGCCTGAACGTGCCGTTTAGCTGGCGTTCATGTTTTCGGGTGCCCCGCATCAGGTCCGATCGCCGCCGCGGCGAAAAAATCACCGTTTTTCGCCGACTTGTGCAAACCGATTGTTGCCGCGGTTTCACTGATACGCTAGTGTCAGGACTACGTTGGCGATGCGGCGAGGCGACTTTTGCATTTCAGCCACATTGGTAATGTTTTGAGGGGTAAGCATCGGGATGCTCTACCGACGCAATTAAATAGACAGGGATGTACGCAATGAAACCTACACTCGTTTTGGTCGGTGCCGATAAGGGCGGCGTTGGCAAAACTACGATTTCACGGGCCGTTCTCGATTTCCTCGCCCGCAAGAACGTTCTGGCACGCGCCTTTGACACTGAGAACCCACGTGGCACGCTGCACCGGTTCTATCCAAATACCTGTGAGGTCATCGACTTAAACGCGGTGGCGGATCAGATGAAGGTGCTTGACACAATGGAGACCTCAAATGTGCCGGTTACCGTGGTTGACCTGAAAGCCGGCAATCTGTCCAGGTCGCTGGACACTTTCGAGCGGATCGGCGTACTGGAGGCCGCGCGGGATGGCCACTTTAATCTGGCGCTGATGCATGTGGTTGGCCCATCGGTTGCTTCACTTGATGAAATCAATGAAATCTCCAAATACATCAATGGTATCGATTACGTTGTCGCCCGAAACTTCATTAACGAGACAAATTTCTTTGAATGGGACGAGCAGACCTACAAGCGCTATTTCTCCAATCTGAACGGCGCATCGGAAGTAGACGTGCCGAAGCTCAACGAGATGGCTTACGAGCAGGTTGATCTGGCCGGCGTGACGTTCAACAACTTCATCGCCAACAAGGCAGCAAGCGGCCGCGCGGGCAAGTTCTCCTTTGTGCTGCGCGGTTATGTCCGCAAGTGGACCTCGGAGATCGAAGCCGAACTCGAGAAGCTCAGGATGATGAAAGAGATTTTCGATTCCGGAAATGAGCAGAGCGAACCAGAAAGCCAGTCTGCAGCCGCCGACGCGGCGTAAACCCGTCAACCGCTTTGTGGCATTGAAAAACGTTAGGACAGCGGCAACTCGCAGAGCGGCTTAAATCATGGATGTCGGGCCAAAAGTTTATGTTGTGTGCTCCGATCGGGCTCGCAACGGCAAGACACTCTTGGCCCGGCTCTATGCGGATTTTTTGCTGGCCGTAGGCCGAGATCCGCTGATCATCGACGCCGACAGTCCAAACGGCAAAGCAGCAGGCTATTTCCCAGACCGGTCAATCATCGTCGATCTGGATCGAGTCGAAGGCCAGATGACAGCGTTCGACACCATTTTGATGATGCCGGAACGCGACTACATCTTCGACCTGCCGGCCCGGGTGTTCTCGCGCTTTTTCAACGTTGTCGAGGAACTGAATTTCATCGATGAATCCCGGGCAGCAGGCCTTGAGATTATCGTACTGTACATCGTCGAGCCATCTTTGGCGTCCCTCAAGACCGCCAAGGATGTGTATATCAGCTATCCACTCGACAGGTTCATCGCGGTCAGGAATGAGGCTTTTGGACACGTGCTCGATCGCTATGAGGAAGCAAAAATCTATTTTGACATATCGGCCTACGGTGAAATCGCCATGCCTGAGGCCTCCAAGGCGGCAATGGAGGCCGTAGACGCACCGGGTTTTTCGTTCAGCGCACTTATGAAGGGCGAGGAGTATGATCTTGATGCCGCAACCGCCCGGCGCTTGCGCGGTTTCGCCCAGATCATCTTTGGCCAAATCCGGGACATCCAGCTCAAGCTGGATATTGTCGATCTGAAGAAGATGGGGCTGGTATAGCTTAACTACTGGTGAGCTTCGCAGCGGCCTCTGTCAGATGCTCGACGGTGATGTTGTAATCACCCGCAGCCAGACGAATGTCGTGCGCTTCTCGCAGCACCTCGGTGTGCGTAAATCCGTCCGGTGGCTCAAACTTGTAACAGGCCAACTCGATCAACTGGCCGAGAGGATCGCGGAAATAGATTGAATCCATGAACCCCCGATCGACTTCGCCGGAGCTGGCGAACCCTTCGTTCTTTAACCGTTCGACCGCAGTCTCATACACCGTTCGCGACACTGCGAACGCAAGGTGATGCAGATTGCCGATGCCGTTTGGATTGGGATAGGAATCGGGCGCGCGGTCCTCGCTGGTGAAGATCGTGATCAGCCGGCCGTCGCCGGGATCGAAGTACAGATGATTGACTGCCGGGTCATCGAGATTGGGCTGTTCGAAGACAAATGGCATGCCAAGCACACCCTCCCAGAAATCAATTGACGTCTGCCGGTCGGCCCCATTGAGGGTGATGTGGTGCACGCCTTGTGTCTGGGCAGCGCTCATGGGCTATGTCCGCCTTGCTTTAGTGGCCAATCGACAGTTACGGTTAGTCCTAAGCCTAACCCATACTCATACTTTTGTCGCGGCTGACGGCGGCGTATGCTGCTGGCGCGCCACAACAGCTTCGCGGTGCGAAATATAGGTTGCCGCGGCAATGATAACGGCTGCGCCTACAAACACAAACGGATCGAGGGCCTCATCGAAAACGACAAGACCCAACAGCGCAGCCCAGACCAACTGCAAGAAACCGATCGGCTGTGTGACCGTGATCGGTGCGGCACGAAAGGCTCTGGTCAGCGTGTAATGGCCAGCGGTGGCAAAGATCGCCGTCATCGTCAGCCAGAACACCTCCTCAAGCGACGGCGTACGCCACTGATAGATGGCGCCCGGCAACAGCGCCAGCGTGCAGAAAACCGACAGCATGTAGACGATGAACGCCGGATCCTCATCGCGTGTCAGCTTCTTGGCAAAGATGAACGAGGCCGCAAACAAAGGAGCTGCGGTCAGCTGGGCCAGCTGGCCAAGCGAAATTTCCGCAAATCCCGGCCGTAGAATGATCAGCGCCCCGGCGAAACCGGCCAGAACGGCGGCAATCCGCCGGCCGTGCGGCCTCTCGCCCAGAAACATCGCCGCACCAATTGTCACAAAGATCGGCGAAGTATAGCCAATGGCGGTGACCTCAGCGATCGGGATGCGCGCCATGGCGTAGAACCACAGCATGACAGCAATGCCGTGGACGATGCCGCGCATGGCGAACATTGCCATCTTTTTGCCGCGCGGCAACCTCGGCCGCAAGGTCAGCAGCACCGGAGTGATCAAAATCAGCCCGATGACGTATCGGATGAAAGCCGCTTCAATGGCCGGCATATCCGAGCCCAGATAGCGCACAGTGCCGGTCACGCAAACAAACAGAATGCCGGTCAGGACCATCCAGCCGATACCTCGCATAGTGTCTTGTTGGCTGGCGGTCTGGGCAAGCGACATGAAGGCGGGTCCGACAAATAATCGAAAGACCGGACTATGCGGCACGGCTCGCCGGAATTGCAACGACGTTACCGCATGCCGGCCATGTGCTGTCCGCATGCAGATTGAGGACAATTGATACAGAACAATTTCTCCGGGCGGCAAAACAGGCAATCTTCGCTCACACGCAACAGGACCAGGAGACATGACATGCAATGTGGATATCGCTTGCCGGCAGAATTGGCTGCACTGATCATTTCAGCCTTTATGCTCTGCACCCCGGCACTTGCCCAACAAGTTCCCCCCGACATCATCATCGCCGGCGGCGCCGACTTTATGACCTACTGCGCCACCTGTCATGGTCGCAATGGCACCGGGGATGGCCCGGTTGCAAAGCACCTGACAGTCGACCCGGCTGACCTTACCCTTCTCAAAAAGCGCAATGGCGGCACTTTTCCAGAAGACGTCGCCCACATGATCATTGACGGGCGCAAGGAGGTTTTGGGGCATGGCACCCGCGACATGCCAATTTGGGGCAACTGGTTCAAGTTCGTTGCCCGCGCCGTCGACGTCGAAGGCACCGACAACGAAACGGCGGAGATCATTGTCGCACTGAGGATCCAGGGCCTGATTGAATACATGAAAACCATTCAAAAGGAATGAACTGGACAACACCGGAACTAAGAGTCAATCGCGATAGGGAAAAGCCATCTCCGGTTGATAGTCAGCAAAACTTTTGAGAGTTTGTGCATTGCATTCGCGCTGCCATTTCGATCCGGGCATGACCGCCGCGGCACATCGGTATTCTCGCCGAAAACCGGCAGTGCGCTCGTTTTCCTCAATTGCGATCGCGGCAATGCCGGCGACGATGCCTTGCTGGCGTTCGACCAGACGAATTGCCCCCTCCATCGTGCCACCGGTCTCTACCCATTGATCGACCAGCAACACCCGTGTGCCAGGCTGAAACGCCGGCAAACGCATTTCCATGCCCTGCGTGCGGCCGGAATAGTTGGTGAAAGAGACCAAATCGGTGTCAACACACAGCTTGCCGGCCTTGCGGATCGGCAGAAGCCCGACACCAAGCCGCGCGGCAAGCGCTGAACCAAGCACAAAGCCCATCGCATCAAGCCCCGCGACCACATCGACACCGAGATCCCCAAGGTCGGCCTGGAGATCATCGAGCAGATCATGAAATGCGGCACCATTGATGTAGATCGAGGTCGGATCAAGCCAGGCAAACTTGGCGCCCTTGGTATTGGGAGACATTATTGATAGGTACCAGCGATCATCGCGTGGGCCTTTGTCAATTTTCGCTTCAGCCATCTGAACCTCCCGCCAGTCTACGTGAAACCCTCAACAGCCGGGCCAGCTTCGCCGGCGCGACATTATAGAAATCACCGTCCACATTTATGCCGGTCGCCACCATGAAGCAGTCCACGTCGGCATGGCTTCCGGCATTTTCAGGAGTAATGCCGGACGCCAGCGCCAGAGGACTGCCCGCGGTGCCGCGCCGAAAGGCTTGGACCTTGGATTGCGCCGCCTCGTGTCCGGTCGCTTTGCCAGATGTGGTTACGACATCCATGAACGGTACCGCCAACCGCGCCGCCGTTTCATAGTCATCCGGGTCAACGCCGCGTTGTTTCTTGAACGCCGTTCCGCCGAAATAGAGCCCGTTCCAACCACTTTCCGCCCTCACCCGGGCGATTTCGGAAGCCTCTGGTTGATCGTCTGCAGGACGGCGCTCATCAATGCGCGCATCATCCGCCCAGTAGGCGTCAACGGGATAACCCGCTTGCTCCATCCGGCCAAGAATTGGAAAAGCATCACGGCCGGTGACCGCGAGAAAATTTACCCCGAGCCAAAGTGCCGGGAATCTTTCTCGGGCATCTTTAATAATCGGGATCAGTTGGTCTTTACCGAAATCATGATTGATCAGGAAGACACCTGGAGCACCTTCGCCAATGGCGACACGGATATTGCGCGCGGACTGCTCGGCATCAAGCACGTGGATCACTGGCAAAACGGCCGGTCCCGGCGATTTGAACTGCTTGCGAAAGCATATGCACTCCATAGTTGTAAAATTACGTCCTGATATCTGATAAGAAAAATTTATAATCGTTATAGTTGGATCAGTAATTGAAATTCACCTCTTATGCCGCACGTCAATCTGCCGACCGACCTGCTGCGCACATTTGTGTCTATCGTCGATTTGCGCGGCTACACCAAAGCAGCAGAGGTTCTTGGTCGCACGCAACCGGCCATAAGCTTACAAATGAGCCGTCTGCAATCACTACTGGACTGCAAGCTTTTCGAAAGCAGCGGACGCAAGGTGACACTGACTGAGCAAGGTGAGACTCTGGTGGTCTTTGCCCGCCAAATCCTGCGGCTCAATGACCAAGTCGTCGCAAAGTTCACTGATCCGGCGGCTGACGGAGCCCTACGGCTCGGATTGCCGACAGATTTTGCCGTTGAGTTTTTGCAAGGCGCACTCAATGGCTTCACAGGCGCACACGAAAACGTCGCGCTGGAAGTGCGCTGTGACCTGTCCCGGAATCTGCTAGAGCTGCTGCACAACGACCACTTGGATATTGCCGTTGCCTTGCTGACCACCGGTGACAATCAGTATCTTGCCGACTCATGGGAACAACGCCCGATCTGGGCGGCTGCGAAATCGGGCAACGCCTGCAACAAATCGCCAGTTCCCATTATCTGCCATCCGCAAGGTTGCGAGTACCGCGACAGGATGATTGCAGCCTTGGCAAAAGCGCGGCGGAGTTGGCGTTTTGCCTACATAAGCCCGGATATCAGTGGTCTACAGCAGGCTGTCAACGCGGATCTTGGGGTCACCGCACTGACCCGCAAAACACTTGGACCGCAGATGCGTACGCTCACCGAGGCAGAAGGCTTCCCACCTCTCGACATCATCCGGATCGGCCTGTTCTATAAGCAGACGACGCTATCCGACGCCGGACGTCTCTTGGTAAGCACTTTACTGGAACGTCTTGAGGAAGCCGCCGGAGCAAGCCATTAGGTCGCGCGCGGTTATCCCTTATACCGTCGATGGACAAACTATCATCAGCCCATGGCAGCTTGACGCCGGCCCGGTTGTCGTAGACAGTCCCGGAGTCTGTCCAGGGCGTCAAAAGAAAAGATCATATCGCTCAATTGGGAGGAGCAGCCATGAAAATGACGACAAAAATTGTGCAGAATCGAGGACTTCCGACGCCATCACGTCGCGAGGTTCTCAAATACGGCGGCACCGCCGCCGGCATCGCCGCCGGCCTGAGTATGCCCTTCGTCAGCCGTGCCTGGGCCCAGGCCGTCGAGATCAACATGCTGGCCTGGTACGGCCATGGCGAGCCGGATATGGTCTCCGAGTTCGAGGCAGAAAACAACGTCAAGTTCAAGCCGAAATACTATGCCGGCGGCGACAACATGCTCGGTCTGATTGCCCAGTCGCCGCCTGGCACATATGACATCATCCTGTCTGATGCGGAGTTCGTTCAGCAATTGAACGACGCCGGCTATATCGAGGAGATGAGCCCCGCCGACTACAATTTCGACGACATGATTTATGACGACTTCAAGCAGTTTCCGGGTCACTGGAAAGACGGCAAGCTGCACTCCGTCATGGTTCGCTTTGGTCATCTCGGCGTTTCCTACAACAAGAACGCCGTCACGGCAGAAGAAGCCATGAGTTACAAGTGCTTCTGGAAACCGGAACTCAAAGGCAAGGTTGGTCATTTTGATTGGCACTTGCCATCGCTCGGCATGATGAGCCTTTACAACGGCAATGGCGCAAACTTGTGGAACCTCGATGACGGAGCATGGGGCAAAGTCAAGGAAACCACCATGAGCCTGCGCCCGCAGGTCGGTGGCTTTTTCGACTATGGCGGCACTTTCAACTCTCTGAAGAACGGCGAAATGCAAGCCATGTGCGGCATTGGTGACTGGATCACCGGCGTTTTGGAAAAAGACGGCGCACCGGTCGCTTCTGTCGTGCCGAAAGAAGGCGGCATCCAGTGGACCGAGAGTTATTCGATCGGTAAGGGTTCCGACAAGGCTGACATGGTCAAAAAGTTCATCCAGTACATGTTGAGTCCGCGCGGCCAGGTTCGCTCCGCCCAGATGGCGGCCTACCCTGGTTTCTGCATCACCCACGCCGGAGTGAAGGCCTTGCAGGAAGCCAACATGAAGGAAGCAGAGCGCACAGGTCAGATCGATGGCGCGCCGAATAATCCGATCACGCTGGTCAAGGAAGGCCGCATCCACTATCGCAACATCCCCCAGCAACAGAGCTTGGAGGACTGGAACGACTTCTGGTCAGAATACAAGAACGCATAAACCCGCATTTCCCTCTCCCCTTCGCGGGAGGGTCAGGAAGAGGGTCCAAGGTGCAACATGCGTTTAATGCACTGTGTGGCACTGTCGTTCGCCCCCTCTCCAACCCTGCCCCGCATGGCGGGAGAGGGCGTTCTACCATGCTGGTCCGGTAGGCCAACTCCCGCATGACTATAGACCCCAAACGCCGCTTCGATCCCTATGCTCTCACCTGGCGCATGCCGATCATCGTCTGGCAAGTGTTGTTTTTTATTGGACCGCTCGTCTTCATGATCGCCATGACCTTCTTCCTTGTGAAGAACTACCGCATGCACGAAGCCTTTGAGATGAAGAACTGGATCAAGATGCTTGGTCGCGGCTTCTTCTGGGACAGCTATTTCCTCACGCTCGGACTAGCCACATTATCGACGCTGTGCGCGACCATCATCGCGTTTCCTGCTGCCTATGCCTTGTCGTTCAAGGTCTCGGCAAACATCCGGCGTTGGGCGATCTTTTTCCTCATCATCCCATTTTTCACCAGCTATCTGGTGCGCACCTTTTCCTGGTATGTGATCCTTGCGGAAAGCGGTCCGATCAATGCCATGCTCGCCTATATCGGGCTTGGGCCGTACACCATGCTCAACACCAAGTTCGGCACCATGGTCGGCTACATGACGCTCACCCTGCCACTGGTCGTGATTCTGCAGACGGTCTCGCTGGCCAGTATCGACAGGAGCCTCATAGAGGCCGCCCACAATCTCGGCTGCGGTCGCGTCCGCACCGTCTTCACCGTCATTGTGCCGCTCGCTAAGACCGGCCTGATTATTGCTGCCGTGTTCTGCTTCATCCTGTCCTTCGGCGACTTCGTCGCGCCCTATTATCTCGGCGGCTCGAAACCTCCGACGCTACCGATCATGATTATCGACACGACCAAGTCCGGCCAGCAATGGCCACGCGCCGCCGTCGTCGCCGTGATGATGATGGTGACGCTGTTCACCGTCGCATTCGCCGCCATCATGGTCGCCTACAGAAAGAAAACATGATGGACTCGGAGCGTGCCATCAAATGGTTCCTGCGCGGTTATGTCGTGTGCCTGTTCGTGTTCGTTTTCCTGCCGATCATTGCCAGCATGGTGTTCTCGTTCAATTCGCAGCGCTTCCCGACCGTGCCGCTCGGCACCTTCACCTGGCACTGGTATGAGACAATATGGCAAGACCCCGACGTCTGGGACGCCATCAAGACCAGTATCATCGTCTCGAGTTGCACGTCGGTGCTGGCGACCTTTATCGGCTTCTGCACCGCCTATACCGACTACCGCTACAGCTTTCGCTTCAAAGGAGCTTTCCTGGCGCTGGCCCTATTGCCGCCAACGATCCCTCTGATCATCATGGCGCTCGCAATGCTCGCCTGGTTCGCCAGGATTGGAGCTTCGGGTGAAATCTGGTCGGTGATCATCGCCCACACGGTGCTGACTGCCCCGTTTGCCATGGCAGTGATCCGTTTGCGGCTCAATCAGATTGACCCCAATCTGGAAAGTGCGGCCTGGAATCTGGGCGCCTCGGAATGGACCGCTATGCGGGAGATCATCCTGCCCTTTGCCAAGCCGGCTATCGTGTCGGCCCTGTGCCTCACCGCCGCGGTCTCGTTTGACGAATTCGCCGTCGCATGGTTCGTCTCCGGCCTCAACAAGACCGTACCGGTGATCATCCTGGAGATCGTCACCGGCAATATCGATCCGCAGGTCAACGCCATAGGCACCTTTGTCTTCATCACGTCCATGACCCTTGTCATCATCGCCCAGATTCTCATCATGACCCGAGAGAAAAAGGACGCGCCGGCATGAGTGATCCGCTCGTGGTCTTTGAAAACGTCGTCAAGCGCTTCGGTGAGTTTGTTGCCGTTGAGAAGATGAACCTCGACATTCAGCAGGGCGAATTCCTTGCCCTGATGGGGCCGTCCGGCTGCGGCAAGACGACAACGCTCCGCATGCTCGCCGGCCTTGAACAGCCTAGCGAAGGCGAAATCCGCCTCGCTGGTCAGGTCATGAACGACGTCAAGCCGCATGAACGCGACACGCCCCTCGTTTGGCAGTCACTGGCACTGTTCCCGTTCCTCAATGCCCGCGAGAATGTCGAATTCGGGCTCAAGATGCGCGGCCTCGACGCTGCCAGCCGCAAGGCCAAGGCGCTCAACTGGCTCGACCGCCTCGGTCTCGCCGACTTCGCAGAGCGCCCGGTCGACCAGCTCTCCGGCGGCCAGCGTCAGCGTGTCGCTCTTGCTCGCGCGCTCGTTACGGAACCGCAGATCTTGCTCCTCGATGAACCCCTGTCCGCGCTCGATGCCCATCTCGTCATCCGCATGCAGGGCGAGCTCACAAAGCTGCAACGCGAACTCGGCATCACCTTCGTCTATGTCACCCATTCCCAGTCAGAAGCCTTTGCCATGGCCGACCGCGTCGTCATCATGGGTGACGGTGTCATCGCCCAGACCGGTGCCGCCCGCGAAATCTACCGAGCACCGGCGAACCGCTTTGTTGCCGAATTCGTAGGCCGTAACAATATCCTCGCTGGCAAGGTGACCTCGCAGGTCAAGACCGCCGCAACGATTGAGACACCGGCGGGCAAGTTCAAGGTCAATATCCCGAAAGCGCGTTCGTTCAGCAGAGGCGATCGTTTGAGCTTCGCCATCTCCGCCGATCTCGTCCATCTATCCGACAAGAACCCACGCGGTGACAACGTCGTACCCTGCACGCTGATCTCCGAAGAGTTTGTCGGCTCGGTCATCACCCTGTTTCTTGAAAGCGCCGACGGCACCGAATTCAAAGCCCAGATCCAGGAGCGAGAATTGGCCGATATCGATCTCAAGAGCGGCTCCACGCTTTACCTGTCCTGGCCTGCCGCCAGCGCCCACGTGCTTGAAGATTAGGGCTAGGAGCCATCACATGATCACCAACCCCATCCCCTGGCCCGACGGTGCGCAATGCGCTTGCGCCATCACGTTCGACATGGACGCCGACAGCCTCATTCACATAGCCCGTCCGAACGACTCATTTAATCGCCTCTATCCCATCACCATGGGCCGTTACGGACCGACGGTGGCAATTCCGCGCATCCTCAAGACCTATGACCGGCTTGGCATCAAGCAGTCATTCTTTATCCCTGGCTGGTGCCTGGAGCACTACCCTGAAGCCGTCGAAGCGATCCTAAAGGGTGGTCACGAGATCGGCCACCACGGCTGGATTCACGAGGACCCGGTGACCACAGCCGGCAACCAGCGCGAATGGATTGAAAGGGCGCTTCGATCCCATGACCGCATCTGTGGCAAGCGTCCGCGCGGCTACCGGGCACCGGTCTACAACGTAACACAGGAGGTCGTCGACCTTTTGATCGAGCACGGCTTTCAGTATGACTCATCGCTGATGGCCGACGACATCCCCTACCTCATGCAGACATCCAGAGGCGAATTGTACGAGATGCCAGTCCACTGGGGCACCGACGACTGGCCGCCTTTCGCCCACTATGACGAGATTGGCTACATGATGCCGGTCCGCGCCCCGAGCCAGGGTCTCGCGGGTTTCTGGGAGGAGTTTGAAGCACATTACCAGACTGGCGGCTTCTTCATGCTTATCGTCCACCCCTTCCTCACCGGCCGCCTTGCCCGCTGGCGCCTGGTCGAGCAATGGCTGGAGCAAATCCTAAAGGAGCGCTCGGTCTGGTTCGCGCCACTGGAGCAAATCCAGGCCCATGTCGCCTCGCTGCGCGCCGCCGGCACATATCAACCCCGCATCGAGACCCTGCCCTATTTCGAAGGACCTGTATCATGAACTCCAGTGACGGAACGACCCGCAGTCTTGTCTCGGATATCTCCGGCTCGGGCTGGGATTTCAACATGTCCCGCCACCACTGTTATGAAATTGTGCGGCCTGCCGGAAGGCACCAAAGTCGCTATCACGTGCACGGATTGCGCCTCGCACCCCGGCAAGCTCGCCGAACTCACCCTCTATGCCAAACAAGCCGAAATCCCCCGCGGTAAGCGGCTTGATGCTCCAAGCCGGAGTTAAACGGAGTCCATGATTGGGCAATCGAATATGACCTTTCACGCCAAAGCGACGGGACCCCTCTCAACCCAAATTCATCCGGCGTTTTCACTACACCGCAGAAAACCATCGTCACTACGTTGATCGCCAATGCGAAGCAGGAGGCATCCAATGCTTACCGACATCGACAAGAAGTTTCTCCGTATCTCCTATGAAGAAGCCCTCGCCGGCTACCAAGAAGGCGGCTGTCCGATAGGCTCGGCGCTGGCCCAAGGTAATCGCTTGATTGCCCAGGGGCGCAATCAGCGAGTCCAGCAGGGTGATCCGATTGCTCATGGCGAGATGGATTGCTTGCGCAAGGCCGGGCGGCAGAAATCCTACCGCAACATGACTCTTTATACTTCGCTCAGCCCGTGCATGATGTGCTCCGGCACCATCATTCAGTTCG
>JAEKFU010000508.1 GCA_016522385.1 Pseudomonadota bacterium | reverse complement strand
CATTGGACGGTTCGATTCCAGCATCGTCGTTGAGACCACGCTCGACAGGTCATTGCAAACGCTTGCCGAGCAGACGATCACACGGAACCTCAACAAGAGCGGCAAGAAACTGAAGACGTCGCAGGGCGCCATGGTGCTGATGGATCCAACTGGCGGGGTCAAGGCAATGGTTGGCGGCAAGTCCTATATCCGCAGCCAGTTCAATCGGGCAGTGAATGCCAAGCGGCAGCCCGGTTCGGCTTTCAAGCCTTTTGTTTATCTGACAGCGGTCGAATTCGGCATGTCACCCGATACGATCGAATATGATGAACCGATCCAGATCGGTAACTGGTCACCGCAGAACTATTCCGGCAGATATCGTGGTGCAGTGACCTTGCGGCAAGCACTGGCACTGTCGCTAAACTCGGTGGCCGCGCGGCTAGGTGATGCCGTTGGTGCCCGCTCAATCGTCACCACCGCGCACCGAATGGGGATAAATTCGCAACTGAAGTCGAATGCCTCGATTGCGCTTGGTACGTCGGAGGTTTCGCTGCTCGAGCTGACATCCGCCTATGCACCCTTTGCCAATGGCGGCAATGCGGTTGTGCCGCATATTGTCACCCGGGTCACGACTCGCGAAGGCAAGATCCTCTACGAACGCCGTGGCGGTGGTCTTGGTCACGTGGTTTCATCCTATGAACTTGGCGCGATGAACGACATGATGCGGGCCGTCGTTCAACAGGGCACCGGCCGCAAGGCATATCTTGACGGACAGGATGTCGCCGGCAAAACCGGCACCAGCCAGGACTATCGCGATGCCTGGTTCATCGGCTATACCAGCCACATGGTCGCAGGCGTATGGGTCGGCAACGACGACAATTCGTCGACCAACAGAGTAACTGGTGGCAGCATACCGGCCAGGGTATGGCACACTGTTATGAACGCTGCACATCAGGGTTTGCCGCGGGTTGATCTTCCCGGTGAGTCGACTTTGTACGGCCAGGGCGAGCTCCCTGTCGCATATGACAGCGGCGGGTTCATCGACATCTTGCAGGGCATGTTCGGCGGCCGCCGGCAGAATACCGAGCTGGACATTGAGGTGCCGCGTGACACAAGTGGCCAGCGGCAAAAGCGGCGCGAGCGTCAGCGCAAGCGCCAGAAGGAACTTGAAGACAGCCGGTAGCATCTGGACCAATTCGGTATAGGCGTGCGCCCCTGCCCAACCAGTCAGAAGATCCCCTATTGTCGGGTGGATAAGCGAGGCGCGGGCCGATGCTGACCTAGAGCGTGTCTTTCTCAAATGGTTCCATATGAGAAAGACACGCTCTAATGGAAAGGGACTCAGCCGTATCTGTGCAGTTCGCGGCCACGCAATTTCAACCAGCGCCGCGCTTCATCTGTTGCTGCACAATGGGATTTGACCAGTGACCAGAAACAGGGACTGTGGTTCATCTCTCTCAGGTGAGCCACTTCATGCGCTGCGACATAGTCCAGCACAAAGGACGGTGCCAGAATGAGCCGCCAGGAATAGGACAGAGTGCCGGTGGACGAGCACGACCCCCAACGGGTTGTTTGATCTCGCACGCTTACTCTTGCGAAACTTAAATCCATCACCGTTGCGTAGCGCCGCGATGCATCAAGAAGATCCTGCTTGGCCTGGCGCTTGAACCAGTCTTTGACGCGCCGGGCGAGATGTTCAGCTTGTCCGGTGACATGGAGCTCTGGCAACTCGCCATCCCGCGTCCACACGGTGCCACGCCTGTCCGGGCGATGGATGATACGATGATCAACGCCGCGCAGTGGTACGACGACGCCATCGACAAACTGTATGGCATCAGTCGACGCCGACAGCTGGCGACGTATCCAGACGGCATTACTTGCGGCAAACTCCATCGCTTGTCGCTCGCTGCCGTCCGTGGGCAAAGTGACGACAACTCCGTCACCCCGTTTGTCGAGACGCAGGATGAAGCGCCGTGCATTGCGATTGCGACGCAACGTGATCGCCACGTCTTCACCATCGATCACCAGGGAAGACTTTTTGGTCCCGCCTACCTGTCCTGGCACCAACAGTTTCGAAAGAAGGCCCATTCAGCAACGGTTCTCTACATAATGGATCAAATTGCCGCCAGCTGGCTCAACACAGCACACGCAAGACCATCTGGTCCGGCGCATAACATCCAACGTACATTATGCAAGTTTGCCCGCAGACCACCGCGTACTCGAGCGAATGAATTCAACAATGCGCGGGGCGATGTTCGACTGAAAGCGCCGGCCATTGAAAACACCATAGTGCCCCACTTTGGGCTCGACGTGGTGAATACGTTTTTTATCACTGAGGTTGGAGCAGAGGTCATGCGCTGCCTCGGTCTGACCGAGACCGGATATATCATCACGTTCACCCTCTACGGTCATCAGCGATGTGGTCGTGATCGCCGACGGTTTAACTGGCCGGTCCCGATGGACGAACGTGTTGTTAGGCAAATCGTGATTGACGAAGACCCGTTCGACCGATTGCAGGTAGAATTCCGCAGTCAGGTCCATGACCGACATGTACTCGTCATAGAATTCGTGGTGTTTCTCAGCTGAATCGCCGTCGCCCTCGACCATGTGCCAGAACAGTTCCCGGTGAGCGTCGATATGGCGGTCGAGATTCATCGTCATGAAGCCAGTCAGCTGCAGGAAGCCGGGATAGACATCGCGCATGAAACCACGGTGCGGGAAAGGCACCTTGACGATGACATTGCGCCTGAACCAGTCGACACCGCGCTGCACGGCCAGATCGTTGACCAAGGTCGGGTTGCGTTGGGAATCGATCGGCCCGCCCATCAAAGTCATGCTTGCCGGGACATTAGGATCCTTGTCCTCGCTCATCAACGAAACTGCCGCGAGGACTGGAACCGACGGCTGGCACACGGCCATAATGTGGCTTCCCGGACCCAGCAACTGCAGCATCTCGATGACATAGTCGATATAGTCATCTAGATCGAAATTGCCTTGCGCCAGCGGTACCTGGCGGGCATCGACCCAGTCGGTAATGTAAATATCGGCATAGGGAAGCATGTCGGTGACTGTGCCGCGCAGCAATGTAGAGTAGTGGCCTGACATGGGCGCCACGATCAGTAGTTTCTGGCGCTGCCACCTTCTGGGCTTATTTTGGAACTCCCGCTCAAACTTCAGCAATGTGCAAAAGGGTTTCTTAAGCACCGAAGTCATTTTCACAGGGGTCTCGACACCATCGACGTTTGTGCTGTGGATGCCGAACTCAGGTTTGCCGTAGCGTCGCGTCAACCGCTCGAACATGTCCAGCGGCGCCGTAATTGAGCGCGCATACTGCGTATTCGACATGGGATTGGCCGGGTTCTTCCAGAAGAATCGGCTCAAATTGGCAGCGTTGCGCCATGGTGCGACGGCTGCGTGGTTCAATTCGTAAAGATAATAGAGCATTTGTCAGCCCACCCCCTTGGTCTGTCTTGCTCATCCGCCCCGTGTTGCGTTGCAACACTACCAAGCGGAGCCGCGACCTTCAAGGTAAGTGGGATTTTAATTCAAAAGAGTTTTCAATTAGTTGCCGCTACGTGCAGTGCAAAATAGTCAGTTTTCTGCCACTGCGGCGCGGATTTCTTGGGCTAGAGCGTCAACATCGGTGCCATAGGCAAAATGCTTCACAAACTGACCCGTGGGGCCCATCAGGTAAAGAATGCTGGAATGATCCATTAGGTAATCATTCCCTGATTCGTTTCCAGCCTTCTTGTAATAGACCCGGTAGGCCTTGGCGACATCGGCGATTTCATCGGCTGTGCCGGTGAGACCAATAAGCCGGGGATGAAAGTGCTCCATGTAGGAAGCCAGAACCGGCACAGTATCGCGTTGCGGATCAATGGTAATGAACAGTGGCTGGATGTTGTCTGCGTCAGACCCGAGCTTTTCAAGGGCCCCGGTCATCACCTGCAAGCCGGCTGGACACACATCTGGGCAGTAAGTGTAGCCAAAAAAGATAAGCATGTGCTTGCCACGGAACTGCTGGTCGGTAACATTTGCACCATCATGTGCTGTAAGGCCAAATGGCCCGCCCACCAGGGCCGCACCGGTGGAGCGTGCGGTTGGCTGCTCAGGGCGCATCACTTGGATCGCGGTAAGCCCCGCCAACGCGATGACGGCAGAAATCAGGATGGCTGTCACGTGGAGTCTGCTCATTGCTTCTGACATATCGTTATGAGTGTCTGGATTTCCAAGTGACGTCGGGTCGCAGTCCGGCAATTTTTAGGCACGCTAGACACGTGCAGGAAACTGCTATTCCATAGGCGGGCAGAGCAGCAATCATCCATGGAGCAGTCTGTCGGCGCAAATGGAAAATGCGATGAAATCGAAAGCCTGGCTGGCCCCGTTCGTTGGCCCGCAGCAGACAGTTCGCGGCTTGCGCCTGCAAACGCTGGTAAGGCTGCGTTGGATGGCGGTGATCGGCCAGACCGGCGCTATCCTGTGGGTCTATATGGTGCTCGGGTTCTCGCTACCCCTCGGGCCCTGTCTGGCGGTAATCGCGTTGTCGGCCTGGCTGAATGTTTTTCTCTCCTTGCGCTGGCGCACAAGTATCCGGTTGCACGAGCGATATGCAGCCGCGCTATTGGCCTATGACTTAGTGCAGCTGGCCGTGTTGCTGTACATGACCGGCGGGCTGGAGAACCCTTTCTCGTTCTTGTTTCTGGTTCCAGTGACAGTGTCGGCGACATCCTTGCCGCTGGAGCGCACAATCTGGCTGTGCGTCATTGCGTTGATTTCGGTAACGGTTCTGGCCGTCAGCCACATGCCCTTGCCGTGGGGGCCAGTCGACGAGCTGATATTGCCGCCGCTCTATATCAGCGGCGTGTGGGCCGCTTTGTGCTGCGGGCTGATATTTTCCGCACTTTACGTCAGCCGGATTGCGCGGGAAGCGCGCGAGATGTCGGATGCGCTGGCAACGACGGAGGAGATCCTGGCGCGGGAGCAAAAGTTGCATGCGCTCGACGGCCTGGCCGCTGCGGCCGCACACGAACTTGGCACGCCGCTGGCAACGATTTCGCTGGTCGCGAAAGAATTGAAAAGAGATCACAAAGACAATGACAGCATTCGCGAGGACTTGGAACTGCTAGTCTCGCAGGCCGACCGGTGCCGCGATATTCTCTCACGACTGGCCGATCGTGAAGCGCAGAGCGATGAGATGTTCGCCAGGCTCAACGTGCTGGTGATGATTGACGAGATCGCTGGTCCACTGCGCGGCACCGATGTCGACATAAATCTAAACGCACCGGCAACGGCCAATGGCGAAGGCACAGCCAGCACACAACCGGTCTTCCCGCGTAGTCCGGCGATCATCTATGGCATCGGAAATTTGCTGGAGAACGCGGTGGACTTTGCCGCCAGCACGGTAGATATCGAAGTAAACTGGGATTCCGATGAAGTGGTGATTACAATCAGCGATGACGGACCCGGCTTTGCACAGGACGTCATCGAGCGTCTCGGCGAACCGTTCGTGACGACACGCCCGCGTTATCTCGGCGACGCTGTTTCCACCGACAGTGACGGGCATCAGGGTATGGGTCTCGGGTTCTTCATTGCCAAGACCGTGCTGGAGCGCTCCGGTGCCAGTGTTGCGCTGGCTAACCGCGCCTACCCGGCGACCGGTGCAATTGTCCGCATCGCCTGGTCGCGTAGCACCATAGAAGTTGAACCGGCGGCCGAGGCGTGATATCAGCGCTGCTCAGGTCAAGCCGGCACTGGTCGGTTTCACCAATGATAAACAGAGAGTTCCCAAGCAATGCATCACCAGATGCTTCAGCGACGACGATTGAAAACCGCAACTCGTCCTGCGGTTACCTGATCGTTGCTTCTGCCAAACTCTTGCCATCCGAAACTTCTGTGAACTGGATCAAGCCTGCGGCCAGAGGCGCATGAAGTCCTGTTCTCGGAAAGACTCGGAAAATGTCGCTCCCTAACTATTCGATCGTACAACAGCACGCCAGCCAGCAACTTGAGATCGAACGACTCCTCGATGAGGTGTTCGGCCTGTCGCGCAGCACCAAGACAGCCTATCGGCTGCGCGAAGGCGAACGACCGATGGACGGCTTGTCCTTTGTCGCTGTGACCGCTGACGGAGAAATTCTCGGCGCGATAAGCTTCTGGGCGCTGCGAATTGGCGAGGCGGGCACTGAGGCCCTGCTGCTTGGCCCGCTGGCGGTAGCGCCGATCTACCACGGCAAGGGCATAGGGCGCGCTTTGATGCGGCATGGACTGGCCGAAGCCGGCGAAATGGGCCACCGATTGGTCATCCTGGTCGGTGATGAACCGTACTACGCGCGGGTCGGTTTTCAAAAAGTTCCCACCGGCAAGCTGCTGATGCCCGGGCCGGTTGATCCCAACAGGTTGCTCTATCTGGAATTGCAGGACAATGCTCTTTGCGCCGCCAAAGGACTGGTCTTATCGCCGCGAAGGTCTGGTTAGACAAGAGCGTGTCTTTCTCATATGGAACCATTTGAGAAAGACACCCTCTAAGCCAACGAAGGTCACAGCGCCAATTCCATCCCTAACGCCCTTCACGGTACCACATCAGGCTGATCAGGCCGAGGAGGATGGCGAGGGACAGGAGGGTGCCGAAGATGGGGATCTGATTGACGGACTTCACGCGGTAGGCCTCGTTGGCCTTCAGGCCGAGCCAGCCGGATCCGGCCATGCTGCGGCCGGCCTTGACCTTCGACAGGCGCGGCAGCGACAGACGGTGGCCGAGGCCGCTGCTCAACCAGGTAAAACCACCATTCGACTGTGACACGACCGGTCGTAATTTTTCCGTTGTGGCGTGCAGTTCTGCTGCCTCGCGCGGATCAGCGTTGCCGACCGCGACGAAGGCCGACAATGTCCCGTCGCTTAGCCGGTGGATGCCGGCCTCATCGGCCTCCATGGCAGTCTGCCAGATACCCGGCTGCAGTTGTCTTAGATTCAGCTTTTTCTTGTCGCCGCCGGGCAGGGTGACGGTCACCGGTTCGACCTTATCGGCCATGGTGCGGCGCTCGACGATCACCCGATGACCGTCCTGGCGGCCGGTGAGTGCCTCTTCCTCAAGCTCAGGCTCCTTCATCAGCCAATGGGCCATGCGGCGCAGTAGTTCGGCCTGTGGGCCCCCGCCCTCGAACCCGCGGGCCCACAGCCAAGCGTGATCGGACATCATCTGGGCTATGCGGCCTTCTTCACGCCGGGCTAGGACAACCAGCGGCCGATCGCCAGGTCCGGCCATCAGCTCGTGGCCCTCGCGGGCGTCAGCCTCAATAAGCCGGAACCACCGGCCCCAGCTGGGCGCTTGGTCTTCATTGCCGGCGCCAGGCAGACCGCGTGTCACCGGATGTTTCTGCCCGGTCGCGGTAATGCGCGGACGATATGGTTCCTCAACAATCTTACCGGACGGAATAGCAGGCAGAACCGAAGCAAGCGGAGTCCGGTAGAGACTGAACGAATTGGCATAGTCCGGCCCGGCTGCAACCAGGACCGCGCCGCCTTTTTCGATGTAACCAGCAATGTTTGCCAAATAGGCGAGCGGCAGCACACCGCGACGCTGGTAGCGATCAAAGATGATCAAGTCAAATTGCGACAATTTTTCAACGAACAGTTCGCGCGTCGGGAAGGCGATCAGGGACAACTCGCGGATTGGTGTCCCGTCCTGCTTTTCCGGCGGCCTGAGGATGGTAAAATGAACAAGGTCAACCGAGGCATCAGCCTTGAGGAGATTGCGCCAAGTGCGCTCGCCAGGGTGTGGTTCGCCGGATATCAACAACACCCGCAAACGGTCACGAACGCCTTCGGTGATGACAATGGCGCGGTTGTTGCTGGTAGAAAGCTCGCCGGGCAGCAGATCAACCGACAATTCGGTCAGATTCTGCCCGCCATGCTCAATAGGGATTTCGACTTCTGCCGATTGACTCGGGACGACCATCACCTCCCGTGGCTGGCCGCCATCAATGGCTACAGAGACGGCAATCGGTGTGCCGTCGTTGCTGGTGCCGGTTTCCTCAACGCGAAACCTGATGACCTGCTGTTCACCGACGATGCCAAAACGCGGCGCAGTCTCTAACACAACACGGCGATCAACCTCGTTGCGACGACCCGTCATGACGCCATGTATTGGGCCGTCATAACCGACTTCGCCATAGTTGGCCGGCACATCGTGGATCTGGCCGTCAGTGATAATCAACGCTCCTGCATAACGCTCAGGCGGTACATCCGACAGCGCCTGTTTGAGCGCCTCAAAAGCACGGGTACCGTCTTCGCTGGAGGTGATGCCTGAGGTGACAGTAGCAAACCGCACCTCAGTGTTGGGTAGGCTGGCTAATTCCTGACGCAGGTGTTTTTCTGCAACCGATGCACGTTCCATGCGGCCATCGATCTGCTGACTCTGCGAGCGGTCGGTAACCAGTACGGCAATATCGTTGAGCGGTTCGCGGTCTTCTTCACGCACTGTCGGGTTGAACAGGGCAAGGGACAAAAGGCCGAGACTTGTCAGACGCAAAAGTGCGCCGCGGGCACGCGCCAGCAGTCCGGCTCCGGTCAACAGCAGTCCCACCGCAATCAATCCAATCAGCAGATTGACCGGGATCAGCGGGCTAAATTCAATCGTCCAATTCACTGACCAAGCCTCTCAAGCAGCGCCGGCACATGCACCTGATCGGCCTTGTAGTTGCCGGTGAGTGCATACATCACCGTGTTGATGCCCGTCCGGAATGCGAACTCGCGTTGACGTTCTCCGCCTGGCACAGCCGGATACAGGGGCCGTGCATTGACATCCTGTGCCCACGCGGCAGCATAATCGTTCGAGCCGATAATGATTGAGGTCACACCGTCCGAATTGCCGGCATTGTCGCGGCCGGGCTGCTGGCTGTCTTCAACCCACAACGCGCCATCAGCCCAGCGACCCGGAAACGACTGCAACAGGTAGAACGACTTGGTCAGGACGTGTTCGGGCGGCACCGGCACAAGGGCGGGAATGTCAAGCGCCGAAAGGATGCGCCGCAGAGCTCGAGTCGCCTCGCTCGGTTGGCCCGTAAAGCTGGTAATGTCTGTCTGGCTATCGCGTGTGTCGAAAAAAATTGTACCGCCATTCTTCATGAAGCGATCGATCTTGGCGACAGCGTCCTCCGACAGCGGCTTGGCGTCCGGCACCACGGGCCAGTAGAGCAGTGGGAAGAAGACAATCTCATCCTGCTCGATATTAATGCCGGTCGGCAGCGCGGGTTCGACGGACGTGCGCTGTGTGAGTTTTTCGGTCAAACCGGCAAGGCCGGCAAAACTGATATCGTCGACTGACTTGCGCCCGGTCATCACATAGGCAAGACGGGTCTCGCTTACATTGCGCATGGCAAAACGTTCAGTTGCTGAAAGGTTGATGTCCTGGGCGCGACCCAAGTCAGCCGGCGCAGCCAGAAGTACCAGGGCAAGTAGTGCCGTGGTGACGCCACGCATGGAACTTAACCGATACCAGGCGCCGGACAAGAACAGCGCTGCAACACAATCGACCAGGAACAGAATCAGCGCGAACAGCAGCAATGGCCCGGTCAGCGGTACCGGCGGACGGATCTGATAAGCCGATGTCGTCATACCTGACGGCAACGAAGTGATGGTTTCAATC
>JAEKFU010000473.1 GCA_016522385.1 Pseudomonadota bacterium | reverse complement strand
CATATGTGTCTGGGCAAGCGGGTGCTTCACGCCGCAAACCGATCCAGGCGATGGCGCCATCCTGGATCAGGATCGCACCATCCTCGATCAACCCGTACGGTTGACCGTCTGTCATAGTGGCAATTATGACGTTCTCGAGCAGTTGCTTGACTGGTAGTGGCATCGATTCAATTCCACTTGTATAAGGTTGTCTATACAGCTATAGAAGCGAAATGACAACTCGCAATCTGGTCCTGGCTTCAGCCCTGTTGCCCGATGGCTGGCACAACAAAGTTCTGATCCATCTCGACGACCAGGGTATCATTGAAAGGATTGAAGCCAACGAACATAACACTTCAGCACTCCAAATCGACGGTTTCGCGATCCCGGCGATCCCCAATGTCCACTCACATGCCCATCAGCGCGCCATGGTCGGTCTGGCCGAGGAATCCGGCCCCGGTGCCGATAGTTTCTGGACCTGGCGAGACGTCATGTACGACTTTGCACTTAAAATGCAGCCAGAGGACCTCGAAGCTATTGCCGCGCAGCTTTATGTCGAGTCCCTCAAAAGTGGATCGACGATCATCGGCGAATTCCAGTATCTCCATCACCAGTCGGATGGTACGCCATACGCCGAAACCGCCGAAATGAGCCTTCGATGTCTTTCGGCCGCCGAGGCGGCCGGCATTGCCATCACTATCTTACCAACCCTGTACAACCATGGCGGCTTTGGTGGACAACCACCCCTCGACGGCCAACGCCGCTTTGTCAACGATGCAGATCGTTTTCTGGGTATCCTTGATACGCTTTACGAGGTCGCTGCAGACCACTCGCTATGCCAATTGGGCATCGCGCCGCATTCCCTGCGGGCCGTCACCAAAGAACTACTCGATGACGTAATCGCTGGCCTCAACAACCTCAATGTTCAGGCGCCGATCCATATCCATGTGGCCGAGCAGGTAAAGGAAGTCGAAGACTGTATCGCTTGGTCAGGCGGTCTCCGGCCGGTCGAATATATGCTCGACAACTTCAACATATCGAAACGCTGGTGCGCCATTCACGCCACCCACATGACCGAAAGCGAAACCGGGCGCTTGGCGCAAAGCGGTTGCATTGCCGGCCTGTGCCCGACGACCGAGGCCAATCTCGGCGACGGGATCTTCAATGCCGTCAGGTTCTTGGATGCCGGCGGTCACGTCGCCATCGGTTCCGACAGCCACATCACGGTCAGCCCGGCAGAGGATATCCGTCAGCTGGAATACTCACAGCGCCTCAAATACCACGCGCGCAACCTCCTCGCCGGCGGCCCTGAACGCTCCACCGGTCGACGCCTGCTTGATGCCGTTACCGGCGGCGGTGCCATCGCCATGGCGCAAAATGCCGGCGCGATCGCACAAGGTAGGCGTTTCGATGTTGCCATCCTTGACCCTGATCATCCAACTCTGATCGGACGCAATGGCGATGCCGTTCTTGATGCCTGGCTGTTCTCCGGCGGCAATTCATGCGTGCGCGATGTCTTTGTGGCTGGAAATGAAGTCATCAAGGAGCGCCGACATATCCGCGAGGACGAAATCCTGGCCGACTTCCGGGCTGCCATCGCCCGTCTGCAGGACAACTGACCATCATGGCTTCACTGATCATCGGCACCGCTCCATTGACACTTGATGACATCCGCACCGCGCTCGCTGGGAACATACGCGTCAAACTGGATACTGAGGCCGGCAGGGCCGTTGCCCGCGCTGCCCGGACGATTACCGACCTTCTGGACGGCGAGGAACCGATCTATGGCGTCAACACCGGTTTCGGCAAACTGGCCAGCCAGCGGATCGGTGCTGACGACCTCGAGCAGCTGCAGGTGAATTTGGTACGTTCGCATGCAGCGGGCACCGGTCGGCCGATACCGGCCCAGGTGGCTCGGCTGATCATGCTGCTCAAGGCCCAGTCACTCGCCGCCGGTCACTCGGGCATCCGGCCTGAGACTCTGAATTTGCTGGTAGCGACAATCAATCACGACATCATACCGATTATCCCGCGGCAGGGCTCGGTTGGGGCCTCCGGCGATCTTGCACCGCTGGCACATATGTCACTGGTGCTGATCGGCGAAGGTCAGGCCGATGTCAAGGGTAGACGAATAACCGGTAGCGAGGCCCTGGCTGTCGCCGGCCTAAAGTCTGTCACTCTCGGCCCGAAGGAAGGTCTCGCCCTGCTAAACGGCACCCAGGCCTCGACAGCACTGACCCTCGATGCGTTGATCTCGGCCGAACGCAACATGAAAGCCGCCGTGATTGCCGGCGCCATGTCAACCGACGCTCTGATGGGTTCCGACACCCCCTTCGATCCGCGCATCCATGAGCTGCGCCCCCATCCCGGCCAGCAGCGCCTGGCCGAGGCCTATCGCGACCTCATGGCCGGCAGTGAGATTCGCGCGTCACACGTCACCGGCGACGATAAGATCCAGGACCCCTACTCTTTCCGTTGCCAGCCACAGGTCATGGGTGCCTGTCTCGACCTGCTTGAGATGGCCGCGCGCACTCTGATGACCGAAGCCAATGCCGTGTCGGATAACCCGTTGGTGTTTCCAGATGACCGAGATGTGCTGTCCGGCGGCAACTTTCATGCCGAGCCGGTCGCTTTTGCCGCCGATATGCTGGCGCTGGCGGTCGCCGAGACCGGCGCTTTGGCCGAGCGCCGAATCGCAGAGCTCACCGATACCAGCATCTCCAACCTGCCACCGTTCCTGACGCATGAACCCGGTTTAAACTCCGGTTACATGATGGCCCACGTCACCGCCGCGGCATTGGCGTCGGAAAACAAACAATTGGCCGCGCCTGCATCGGTCGATAGCCTACCGACATCGGCCAACCAAGAAGATCACGTCTCCATGTCCACCCACGCAGCCTGGCGGCTGCGCCAAATGAACGCCAACACCCGCGCCATCATCGCCATCGAGCTGCTCGCGGCTGTCGAAGGAATCGACTTCCGCAAGCCCCTGAAGACATCTGCGGCGTTGGACGCCGCACACGCATTGATCCGTGCAAAGGTGCCACCGCGCCTGTCAGACCGGATATTCTCACCCGATATCGAAACCGTCTGCGATCTGATTTCCGACGGGGTCTTTGACAAGACCGTCGACACGCTGGTCAATTCCTAGGCGAGACGATAGGGTGCAACGTTCGGTCCACGCGTGCAGTCCCATGAGCGCAAATCGTTTTGATCTAACTGGCAAGATTGCCATTGTAACCGGTTCAAGCCGCGGTATCGGCCGTGAACTGGCGCTCGGCTATGCCGCAGCTGGCGCGACGGTCGTCGGCTGCGCACGCTCGAGCGATGGCGCGGAGCGGACCGCCGAAGAAATCAGAGCGAAGGGCGGTCACGCCATCGGCCTGTCCGTTGACATGACGGACTTGCAGGACGTGGATCGGCTGATCGAAGTAACCGTGAACCGCTACAGCCGCCTCGACATCATGCACGCCAATGCCGGCATCGACATCACCGGGCCGGTAACCGACTACACGGCTGATCAGTTCGCAACGGTGATTGACGGCAATCTCAAATCCGCTTTCCTGTGCGCCCAGGCAGCCGGCAAACAATTCATCGAGCAGCGCAGTGGCGGAGCGATCATTTTCACCTCCTCAAATGCGTCGGTCGCCGCTTTCGCAAAACTGACACCCTATTGCGCCGCCAAAGGCGGCATCGATGCTCTGGTGCGCGCCTTGGCCGAGGAACTCGGCCCGCACGGCATCAGGGTGAATGCTATCAATCCAGGTTACACCAATCACCAGATGAACCCGAACAGCGAAACCATCATGAATGAAGCGCGTGAGGCCATTATCGCCCGCACGCCCTTGCGCCGGATTGGCGACATCGCCGAGATGGTCGGCCCGTCCGTATTCCTTGCCTCCGATGCCGCCTCCTACGTCACCGGTGTTTGTCTGCTGGTCGATGGCGGCTGGTGCGCCAACTAGGGCTTAATTGATGCGTCCAATCAAGACAGGCGCCAGCTATCAAGCCGAAGTGTGGGCAAAGCCCGCGGATCTGGCATCTGCCCTTGGCAATACGGGCGTCGACGTCATTTCGTCGCCCGCCACCATCGGTTATCTGGAAACGGCCTGCCATGGCGTCATCGACAAGTATTTCGAGGGTGGTGAGGTGAGCGTCGGTGTTGGTTTCAATTTCCGTCATCTGGCCGCGGCTCATCTCGATGCACCCTTGCAGGTGTCAGCGGAACTTATTGCCCAGGATGAAAAGAGCTTCACCTTCCAGGTGGAGGCGCGCCAGGGTGACCGGGTGATCATGACCGGCCAGCATGAGCGCGCCATCGTCAATCTGGGCCGCTTCCTGAAAAAGACTTCCGAATGACAGAGCTTATCCAGCTGACTGGGCATGGACTCGACCTTGCTGCCGTTGAGGCCGTCGCGGTCGGCGGTGCAAAGGTCAGCGTAACCGATGATGCGCGTGAAGCCATACTGCGCGGCCGAGCGATCGTTGACAGGTATATTGATCAACACATTCCGGTTTACGGATTGAACACCGGGCTTGGCGCCCGGGTCGGCGAGACCCTACCGATAGAAGAAATTGAGGCATTTTCACATCATTTGGTGCGCGGCCGCGTACAGAGCGTCGGCAATCCGCTCACTCCGCACCAGGTGCGTGCCGTCATGTTGGCCCGGCTCAACACCCTATTGACCGGCGCCGCTGGCGCCAGTCCACACGTCACCGATTTTCTTATTGACGCCCTCAACCGCAGTATTATTGCGGCAATGCCGCGCTCTGCCTCGATCGGCGCCGGCGATCTGGTCGCGATGGCCTCGCTTGCCCACGCCTTCATCGGTGAAGGCGAAATGCTGGTAGATGGCGCTAGTTTGCCGGCCAGCGAGGTCTTGAACGCCGCATCCATGGAGCCTCTCGCGCTGGCCCCAAAAGATGGGCTGGTGCTGTGCAATGTGACATCCTTCTCTGTCGGGCTCGCCAGCCTTGCAGCGATTGCAGCTCGCCGGGCGCTGAACGGTCTACAGATTGCCGCCGCGCTGTCGTTCGAAGGATTTCGGGGCAACACGACACCCATCCAGAGCACCGTTGCTGAAATGCGGCCACATGCCGGCCAGGTCCCTGCCGCAGCCCAGCTATGTCACCTGCTTGATGGTGGATTGCTCCTAAGCGAGGGCGCCGCGCGGCGCCTGCAGGACCCATTGTCCTTCCGTTGCGTTGCTCAGGTCAACGGCTCGGTCATGACCCAGCTGCAAGCCCTTGAAGAAGCGCTCAAGATCGAACTCAATCATTCCGCCGACAATCCTGTTGTGCTCCTTGCCGAGGACCGGCTTGTTTCTTCGGGCAATTTCCACATGCCCCATCTGGCCCTTGCCCTCGATGCCACAGCCAGGGCACTGGCGTGGTCGGCAACCGATGCGGTTTCAAGGGTCCAAAGAATGATGAGCCCCGACCTGTCCGGCCTGCCGCCGCTCTTGTCAAGCGAGCAGGCCGGGCGCGCCGGCTTCGGCCCACCGCTGAAGACCATGGAGGCGCTACGCGGCGACATCGTTTCGCTCGCCAACCCGGTACCGGTTATGCCAAGCTTCAATGCCGACGGCGTCGAAGACAGTCTTACATTTGCGCCTTTGGCAGCACAAAAACTCGCTGATCTGGTGGAGAAATTGAATCTGATCGTCGCGTTCGAACTTGTTGCGGCGGCCCAGGCCGTCGACTTGGCCGAGCCCGCCAGGATCGCCCCCAGACTACAAAACGTGCATCAGGCGATCCGAGAACTTTGTCCGTTTATCAATGAAGACAGGCCCCTCGGTCGGCAGGTCGAAGCAATAGCAGAATATCTGGTTGCGATCGGCAGGCTTGGTGAACTCACCGAGCTTCACGCGTAAACAAGCTGATGGCCAATACCAAGTCTGGTGGCTTTTTCGAGCATCGCCGCACCCAGCGCAATATCGGACAGCGACAGACCGCGATGCCAGAACATAATGGTTTCGTCATCGCGTTCCCGACCGGGCTTGCTGCCAGTAACGATTTCGCACAACTCGCCGAACACAGTCTCTTCACTCACCGTGCCGGCATCGATTTGCGGCCTCAGGGCGCCCAGCTTGCCGGCGCGGAACTGGCCGAAATCGTCAATTACGATCTTGTCCATGATTTCTGGCAGGGAGAACTCCAGCGCGCTAACCGTGCCATAGGGGATGACCGTTGCCCCCTTCTTTACCCAGGCGGTCCTGAACAGCTCCTGGCGTTCCTCGAGCCGCGAGGCTTCCACAGCGATATCGGCGCCCTCAAGACAGTCACGCCAGTTTTCTGTGACGATGATCGGCTTGCCGAGATCAATCTCCAACCGCTTGGCAAACGCCTCGCGACTTTCCAGCCGCCGCGAATGCACCCTAATCTCATCAAAATCAAAATAATGATCGAGCAAGCGTACATTCCAGTAAGCCGTTCCCCGGGCACCGATGTGACCCAGCGTATGGGAGCCCCTGCGCGCCAAATATTTTCCGCCCAGCGCCGTCAGCGCCCCGGTGCGCATGTCGGTAATCGCGGTCGCATCGAGAATGGCCCGCGGCATGCCGGTCTCAGGGTCAAACAGGTTGAGCAACGCCATCTCCGAGGGCAGACCGCGCTTGTAATTGTCCACATAGTCGCCGACCACTTTGACCCCGGCAAGCCCGAGCGGCGCCACATAGCCGCGCAAAACGTTGAAATGGCCGTGAAAGGCTGGATCAGGCGTCAGGTGCACGCGCGGCTCGATCACCGCTTCACCATTTCCCTGCGCCATCAGCCCCGTTTCGACAGCGCCGAGTATCTCCGCATCGCTCATCACCAGTCGGGCAATGTCCGGCCCGTTCAACCAGGTGATGGTAAAAGGCTGGGGCGCGGCACTCACGCGTTCAACCGGCCGTTCCGGCGCAGAAACGCAATGATTTCATCGGCCGACTGCTCCGGGCTGAGCTTGGTCGTGTCAAGTCTGATGTCGGCGCGTTTCGGCAGTTCATAGTCACTGTCGATGCCAGTGAAGTTCTTGATCTCGCCGCGTCGCGCCTTGACATATAGCCCTTTGACATCACGCTGCTCACAAACCTCGAGCGGTGCTTCGACAAAGACCTCAATGAACTCGCCGTCAGCCATCATGTCACGGGCCATGCGGCGCTCGGACTTGAACGGAGAAATGAACGAGGCGAGAACAATCAGCCCGGCATCCGCCATCAGTCTAGCCACCTCAGCGACCCGGCGAATGTTTTCAACCCGGTCGGCGTCGGTAAAGCCGAGATCCCGGTTGAGCCCGTGTCGAACATTGTCGCCATCAAGCAGATAGGTCTGATGGCCCATCGTGTAGAGTTTCTTTTCGACCAGATTGGCAATGGTCGATTTGCCCGACCCGGACAGGCCGGTGAACCACAACACGCTCGGCTTTTGATCAAGCTTGCCGGCCCGTGTCGCCTTATTGAGATCAAGCGCCTGCCAGTGAATGTTGCTCGCCCGGCGCAGTGCGAAGTTGATCGCGCCGGCGCCAACCAGCTGATCGCTAAACTTGTCGACGATGGTAAATCCGCCAAGCGCCCGGCATTCCTCGAACGCCGTAAAGGGAATGTCAGCTTCCAGGCTGAGATTGCAGACACCGATTTCGCCAGGCTCCAGCGTCTTAGCCGCCAGGTGTTCGAGCGTCTCTGCCTTGATGACATGCTTGGGATGCGCCAGCGTGCCGGCCAAAGTGCGAGACGCGAACTGCATTACGTATTGCCGGC
>JAEKFU010000472.1 GCA_016522385.1 Pseudomonadota bacterium | reverse complement strand
CCGGCATCGGACCGGATGGCGAGGCAACGACCGATCCCAACGTTGTGCTTAAAGGCGCCCAACTGGGGTTCGGCGGCTACAAGGGTGCATCGCTGGCGATGATGGTCGAGTTGCTGTGCGGTCCGCTGATCGGTGATTTCTTGAGCATTGAATCACAGGCCGATGATGCTGGCGGCGGTGGTCCACCCAAGGGTGGTGAGCTGATCCTGGCGCTAGATCCGGCGAAATTTGGTAATCCGGACGGTTTTCTTGCGCATGGCGAAAAATTGTTCGAAGCGATTCTTGCTCAGGAGGGTGCCCGGTTGCCAGGTGCCAGACGCTTTGCAAATCGAGAGCAGACCCCGGACACCGGGATCGACATTCCAAAGACCCTGCACGATGAAATTCTGAGTTTGTTGTAGGCTCTCAACGGACACGCTCTAGTTTAACGGCGTACAGCAGCGGGCCGCTTTCTTGTTGTCTTGCGATTGCGCAGAACGTGTTCGTGCGCGGCATCATATAATGCAGAATCCCGGAATTCGTGCTGACCGAAGACTTCCCCGACCAGAACCAGTGCAGTGCGGGTGAGTTTTGCTTTCTTCACGTCTTTGGCGATTGTCTTCAGCGTGCCACGCAAGATCTTTTGGTCCGGCCAAGTGATCCGGTAGACGATGACAACCGGGCAGTCGGCGCCGTAATGCGGGGTGAGGGCACGTTCGATATATCCGAGATTTCGCACGGACAAATGGATGGCGAGGGTGGCGCGCGACTTACCGAGAGTTTCGAGTTCTTCGCCCGGCGGCATTGCGGACGCTTTCATGCTGGTACGGGTAAGGATTACTGTCTGGGCGATCTTCGGCAGGGTGAGTTCGGTTTTCAGTTCGGCCGCCGCCGCGGCGTAGGCCGAGACACCCGGCGTTACGTCATAATCGATGCCGATGGCGTCAAGGCGGCGCATTTGCTCAGCCGTTGCGCCATAGATGGACGGGTCACCGGAATGGACCCGGGCAACGTCATGGCCGGCCATGTGCGCGGATTCGATTTCAGCGACAATCTCATCGAGTGTCAACGGAGCGGTGTCGATGACGCGAGCATCCTTCGGCGCTGCAGCGACCACCTCGGCGGGAACGAGCGAGCCCGCATAAAGGCAGACCGGGCTTTTCTTGATGAGGCGTAGGCCGCGCACGGTGATGAGGTCAGGGGCACCGGGGCCGGCGCCAATGAAGTGGACGGTCATGTTGCGGGTCTCTTGCTAGCGTAGCCGCGCGGCGTATAGGCGTAGGTCCTGCCGTCGCCGCGGGTCAGGGACTTTGATTGGCTGGCGCCGATCAGGACCACGGTCAGCATGTCAACATCTTCGGGACGAAATTCTTTGAGCGGGACGATGCGCACGGTTTCATCAGGGCGTCCAAGACTTGAGGCGATCGTGACCGGCGTATGCGGTGGGCGAAAGGGAGTGAGAATTTCGATGGCACGTCGGAGTTGGGTGGTGCGCGTCAAAGAACGCGGATTGTACAAGGCGACAACAAAGTCACCTTCCGCAGCGACCTTGAGTCGCTGTTCAATAACGTCCCAGGGGGTAAGCAGGTCCGACAGGGAGATGCAGCAGAAATCGTGACCGATCAGCGCGCCGGCACGGGCAGCAGCGGCTTGGAAGGCAGAGATGCCAGGGATGACATCCACGGCAATGCGCTGGGGTTCAAGGTCGAGAATTTCGTAGACCAGCGCCGCCATGGCATAGATGCCGGCGTCGCCTGAGCAAATGAGGGCAACTTCCCTGCCTTCAGTTGCCAAGTTGATTGCACGTCGTACGCGGTCCTCCTCGCCGCCAAGCGGGAAGCGATGTTCGCTCTGGTTATGGTGGAGATCAGTGACCAGGTCGATATAGAGCTCGTAGCCGACCCAGTCTGTGGCTTTCTCAAGAGCATAGATCGCCTGTGGACTGCGCCAGTCCGGTGTCCCGGGGCCGATTCCGACGACGAACAGACGGCCTTGCGGCTTGCCCGGCAGATCGATAATCGGTTCTGAGGCTGCGGCAACGGCGCAAGTCGTGCGGCCACAGACTGATTTTTGAACTATTAAGCGGGATTGTGGCCCGACTGCAGCCAGCGCCGCACCTTCCGCCACACCCGGGCAACCGACCTCGGCCATGACGGTGTCCGACGGGTTGGCCAGGCGGGGGCTCTCGGCGTTGAGCCGATTGGCGGTAAAGAAACGTGCAGGGACATCCAGGTGGCAGCTGAGCGCATGGATGGCAGCCTCGTCGGACTTCAGATCGATCGAGGCGATCACGGCGATGGCGTGTGGCGTGATGTTGGCCGACGCGAGCTGGGTCTCGACATGGGCGATGAGGTCCGCGGGTTTGGCGCCGCGTTCGCAACCAACGCCAAGGGCGAGCGTTTTGGGGTGGTAGACAAGACGGTCCGGGCTGCCGGTGAAAGGGGCTGTGGTGACCGTGATTGAGAGCTTCCCGTTTTGGACACCCTCTCTTTCTGACCTTCCCCCCTTTGAGGAGTGATGCGATTTGGTCGCGCCGGTCTGGCTCTTCCTGCTTTGCGCGGGGAGGTCTAGAGAGGAGGAGAGGGCGGTTTCCAACCAGACGGCGTTGCCGTCCACCTCAACTTCAGCACCGGCCAACAGCCTGGTGACGAAGGGTTTGACGTCCTCACGGTTGGCGAGGACGTGGCCTGGTGGCGGGTCGTCGAGGGCGATGCCGAAGGCGATGTCGCTGGCGGTAGTGATGGCCGGTGTGCCGCCGGTGATTGTCGCGATTTCGGCGGCGAGACGGTTGGCGCCGTTGTGGCCACCAAGGATGGGGACAATGGCTGAGCCGTCTTCGGCAATGGCGATGACGGGTGGTTCGACGGTTTTGTCCACCAGGCTGTTGGCCAGAATTCGTACCAGGATGCCGGTGGCGCAGATTGTGATGACCGGGTGCCCGTCGGCAAACAGTGAACGCAGGTGCGGTGCAAGATCGTTGTACTCGGCCGCTGCGCCAGACGCCTTTGGTCCGTGCACCTTTCCCGCTATGTGGTCAGCGATCCTCTTTGCCAAGGACAGTGCGGTTGGCTGCAGAACAACGATGGCGGGCATTTTGGGCGATGTCACCATGGTTCGGCACCCTTGTAGATCAGGATGGTCGAGAAATAGGGCCGCTCGCCTGCTGCCACATCGCAGAGCCGGCTGATCTTTTCATCCTCGAGTGTCGCGGCCTCGATGATCGCGGCGTGGGTGTCCAGATCGAGATCTCGCAGGATGTTGCGGATCTTGTCAAAATGTTTTCCGACCTTGATGATGGCGATCGCATCGGCGGTTTCGATCTCGGACCTGAGGCGGTCGGCGGCAAGTGGCGCGGGCAGGACCTTGAGGACATCGTTGCGGGCCGCGAGCGGGCGAGCGATGCCGGCGGCCGATGCGGTCAACGACGATACGCCGGGTACGACGACGGTCTTATGGGTCTCGGCCACGCGCTCAAACAGGTACATGAAGCTGCCATAGAAGAACGGATCGCCCTCGCACAGAAAGGCAACATTGCGGCCCTGATTCAGGTGCCTCGCGATCTTTAGGGCAGCCGCATTATAGGCGGTTCTGGCCGGCTCGCGGTCTTCCCGCATGGGCACGGTGATGGCCAGCTCGGTGGCGTCTTCGGGTATGAATGGCGCGCAGATACTGCGGGCGAGGCTATCGCCGTCGCCGGTCTGCGGGTAGGCAAGGACGTCGCAATTGCAGATCAGGCGCCAGGCACGCAGTGTCAGCAATTCCGGGTCACCGGGACCGACGCCGAGGCCGAACAGTGTACCCTTGGTACTCACGGTTTCATCACCCGCCACTGGGTCACGGTCATGCGAGGGCGCATAGCGCGTTTGCCGCCGACCGCACTCAGGTGCTCGATGCCGATGCGCACGAGTTCACCGCCGAATTCGTTCTGTAATTCGATGAGATGAGCCTCGCCGTCTAGGGTGACAGCGTTAGCAACCAGGCGGCCGGAGGACTTCAGCGCGCTCCAGCAAGCCTCGAACAGGGCGTGACTGGCCACATCGCCACCTAGGAAGACGGCGTCCGGTGCCAATTGACCGTCAAGCGTTTCCGGCAGCTTTCCCGCAACAACCTGCAAGTCAGGTGTGCCGAGCCGATCCCGGTTCTGCTTCATCATGGAAATGCGCTGCTCATCACGTTCAAAGGCAATGACGCTCGCGTCGCGCACCGCGCGCAGCCACTCGACAGCGACCGAGCCACAGCCGGCGCCGACATCCCACAAGAGTGCGCCTGGGTATGGCGCCAGAGCGGCGACGGTGACGGCGCGCACCTCGCGCTTGGTAGTCTGGCCGTCATGGATGAACGCGTCGTCTGGCAGACCTGGCGTGCGTGGCAGAACGTTTGCATCGGCACCAGCGCGACTCTCGATGGCGAGGGTGTGGAA
>JAEKFU010000391.1 GCA_016522385.1 Pseudomonadota bacterium | reverse complement strand
TGCTTGGCTGAGCAGGCTTGTGCCTGTCGCCACAGCGATTCCGAGTGCACTCGTTCGGCCAAGAAATTCGCGGCGCGTGATGCGGCTCTTTTTCATTTCAGTGATGAGCCATTGTGCGTATTTTTCGTCCGAGTGTTTCATGTCTTCCTCCGTTTGCATTTTGTTTTCTTGTTATAAAAAAGCTTAGACCAAACCTCGCCTAGGCCAGGTCGCGCGCGATGATCTCACTCCATTGACGCTCAAAGATGAGTTCGCTGCCTTCAAACGCCTGCAACTGCGCAGCTAGATGAAAGTTTTGAGCATCACATGTCATCACCGTCGACGTTTCGGTTCGAACCGTCCAGTCATCGCGCCTTAAGCCGAAGGTCCATTCGGCTTCGGTTCGGGCAGACAGCGGATCGCCCAGCTGAATGCGGTACGTGTGACGGGCCCGGCTTTCTGTCTCCAGTCCACAACCTGCGTCGTGCACCAGGCCCAAATCATCGATTATTTCCAGAACCGTCTGACCTGTAGCGGCATCACTTCGGCAGGTCCGCTGGTTGGACGGTGCGCGCAGAATGTCGTGTGTCGTAGGGGGCAGCGGTGATGCGGCCGGCATGGTAATTTCACCCACGGCGTCACGGCGCACGGGTAGATGCAATTGACTGCCGACAAGCTTGATCGTCAGCGCAGACAAATACGGCGAAGGCCATACCATCGGCCAATATGCATTGGAAAGCGCCAGACGGATCTTGTGCCCACGCTGAAAGATGTAGCCGGCATCGCATAATTTTATCCGTATCCGGAAGAACTTTCCTGGCACCATAGGTTCGGGGTTTTCGTGGGAGTATCGGTGCGTCAGGTTGAGCGGATTGTGGCTGACGCGGGTGCTGGCACCGTCTGGCGCAACGTCACAAAGCCGTGCGGCAATCATGGCAACGCGCTTGTCGCAAGAAAGCTCCAATTCGAGTTCCGCCGCGCCGAGTATTGCCAAATCCTCTTCCAACGGGGAGGTGTCAAACACCACTGATTTAGCGTCATCGTCACGCTGATCGCCAGGCAACTCATCATCGATACGCATGCCTGGACAAAAATTGCCACAAGCCAGACCCGTGTCGAGAAGAGACGAGATCTTTATCTCGCCTTTCTCGGCTGGTTCGTTCGCCAACTCCCTGGGGGCCAGGTACAGCGTCCTGGTCTCAATGGATGATGATGGCCAATGCGCCTCACCGACCCACACGCCTTGCCGCGGACCGTTCTTTGCTGATGCGGGAGCAGCCCTTGTCAGAAAGGCCCGCAGTTTGGGCACGTCTTCCGCACCATTCCTCACACCTTTCAGCCAACGGTCCCACCAGCGCACGCACTCTTCGAGGAAGTCGATTCCCGGCGTCACCTTGGCCATATGTGGGTAGCGGTGTTCCCATGGACCGATAATTCCCTTGGCAGGGCATTTCAGGCCGGCCAACAATCTCGGAATTGCGTTGGAATAACAGTCGTACCATCCCCCAACGGCCAGCACCGCTGCGGTGATTGCCTCATAGTCCTCACAAACTGAAGCGTGTTTCCAGTAGTCATCGCGTCTTTGATGCTTCAACCAGTCGGAAGCCAGGAACGGCATGTTTTCAAGGCGTTGGAGCCAGACATCGCGCCAACCATCGCCTACGAGCTGCGGATCTGGCGGACGCGATGAATAGGCCAGCATCTGCTGCGACCACGTGGTGTTGTCGTTGTTCAGACAACCGCCCATGAAGTGAATGTCATCGGCGTATCGGTCATCGGTCGAGCATGATGTGACGACCGCCTTCAGTGCCGGAGGGCGCAGTGCGGCGATCTGCAGTCCATTGAAGCCGCCCCAGGAGTGACCGATCATGCCGACATTGCCGTTGCACCACGGCTGATCGGCTATCCAGGCGATGACCTCCTGACCATCGGACAATTCCTGTTCGGTATACTCTCCAGTCATCACGCCGTCAGATTCACCGTTCCCCCTTATGTCAACCCGAACCCCGGCGTATCCGGCACGGGCAAAATAGGGATAAGTGATGTCGTCGCGTGGATCGGTGCCGCCGCGCTTGCGGTAAGGCAGATACTCAAGAATGGCCGGGACCGCCTCGCTGTGACATTCGTCAGGCAGCCAGATCCTTGCTGCCAGACGGCATCCGTCACGCAGTCTTATCCAAGCATTCTCTTCGATTTGGAACCCGTAGTTGGCTGCATCCATGCCGCAGACACCCAGTCACCGCGCAATGTTCAATGCATGAACTGTTGCAATCCCTATCGGCGAGCTCAATTTCGCGGCTTCGCTCGACTTTTAGCGAGTTTATGCGATATTTGCTCAAATTAGCTGCGGGTTGATGCTCCGATCAGGCCGCCCAGAGTGTCAATATGCGGATTGGAATGCATGACCGACGACCAACTTGCGAGAAACCTCCAGCTGTTGTGCAGCTTCGAAAAATCCGTTTCAGAAGTCTGCAGGTCAATCGGCATAAACCGGCAGCAGTTCAGCAAATATCTGAATGCCACTTCACGGCCATCGCCCTACAATCTGCAGCGCATTTGCGACCACTTTATCGTCCGGCCGGCGGATCTGTACCTTCCACAGGAAGAGTTTGCCGACAGGATGCAATTTCGCACCAGCCGTGTTTCGGGCGCGGCTTCGCTCCCGCGCAGTCAACCGCTCGCCGGCGCGTTTCCCGGCGACCGCGTGCAGTTGCGCAAATATCTCGGCTATTACATCACTCACTGCCACTCGTTCAGTTGGGACGGTTACATCCTTCGTGCGGTAACCCAAGTCTACGAAAAGGACGGGATGATCTGTTCAAAAACAATCGAACGCACCCGCGATCCCGGAGAAGGCGCTCTTTACTTGTCCAAATATGACGGTCAATTGTCGCTACTCGGAAATCGGCTTTTTGTTGTCGAGCATCAAAGTCTCGCCAATGATGCTATCGTTGAAACCGTGCTCCATCCCGCGGCACGCAGCCTGTTGACCATTCTGCGTGGAGTGACCTTCGGACTTTCAAGCAAACAGCGCAACCCGTATGTATCGCGCTGTGTCTGGAAGTATCTGGGAACCAACATCGACTTACGTATCGCCATTGGTGCCGCCGGACTTTTCCCACTATCGGACACAGACATCGACCCGAAGATCGCTCGCATCCTCGGCGAACGCCCATTCCCGAACGAATTGCTACATTATGATCTGGAGCCGCACGGTGTGAGCTGACGTACAATGTTGTGATGAAGCCACCAGTTCTGGAGCCTCTGGTTTTGCTATTGAGCAGTTGTTGAGGCTGGTAACGTCTGAACGACAAGCAGGCCTTGTCTCAGCGCACGGTCACACAGGTGCATTTCGCGTGATGCGATACCTTGTGCGAGACTGAACCAACAAGCATGCCGTGAAAATCACTCAGACCCCGGTTGCCCAGGACAATCATATCGGATTTCGTATCCTCGGCGATCTTGATGATGGTCTTTGCCGGATCACCCTCCTCGACGCGCCTTTCCACTCTGGCAACGCCCTTGTCCTGGCAGATGGCAGCCACGTTGGAGAGTACGTATTTTCCGATGAAATTGAGCTCTTCAATCGAAAGCTGAGTGTCCTTCTTGCTGCCGACGCGCGCCATAATCTCCTGAGGCATGTTGACGAGATTGTCGGCGCGCGCTGTGCGCTTGCCGACCTCGATCTCAAGTGCTTTCTTGAGTCCGTCTGGCATGTGCCCACGCAACAGCACGTGCAACAAAATAATCTCGGCATCGTATTTTGATGCCAAATCGCTTGCCAGTTCAACAGCCTTCACCGAATGCGGCGAGCCATCGACTGGCACCAATATCTTCCTAATCATCAGATCTCTTCCCCATGCTTTCGATCCTCATTGTAGGCAGAATGCAGCCTCAATCCCAAAAGAAAAATTTCACCTGGCAGAGTTCCTGACATGTGCATTGCTGGAAAGGTGCGCGCATGAAATAGAAAGGGCCGGCAAGAGGGAGGTACACCGGCCCTTTCTGGCGCGAACAGCGCTTTCCCAACGTTGGAATAGGGAACATAAAGTGAACGATGTGCTTATTTTCAATGGTCGAGATTGACGCAGGCTCGTGCAAACATCTGCGATTGCCGTGGGTAGCTGTCGGGCAGCGTGCTACTCACAATGAGCTGCCTCTACGGAAGTGGTCCATCCTGTTAGATAGGGAGAGATAGGAGGACCGTTATGCCGAGAAAGAACTGAAAGCCTGAAGAGATCGTGGCAAAGCTGCGTCAGGTCCATGTCCTGAACATCTGCTCCCCGGCTACCTCCACGCCCGCAAGGTGATCAACGCAGGGTGCCGAGACTACAACAACGAAAGGTCACATTCGAGCCCGAACGGGATTACCGCGACTCAATTTGCAGCCCAGTCCAGAATGGACCTACATGAACAGAACTAATTTATGAACGTCGACAATCAGGCGAGCAGGTCAGCTTCAGGCAGGCTGGTGGGCGACTGACAGCTCAATCATGTGATAGGCAAGACCCGCACCTGCTACTGCATGCGGGGCTTTAGCGGCGGGCCAATGTCGTGTGCATGTCCACCTTGCCGTCGGCCAATTTTGGCAGGACTTGCCTGAGTGGCAGAATTGGGGTTGGATCGAGCCGTCCCTGTCACCGTAGATTGAAGTTATGCCTGCGCTCGCCATAGTCGTAAATGCGGTCGCTCAAGATGTTGCACCACATGGTATTCCCCGAACCACGACGAACTTGATAAACGTCGCGTTGATAGAACCGCCTGCAGGCTTCCCAGCGCGCTTCTCCCGGACTGGCCTTGATCTTCACCCAGATAAGCGTGGGCCCATCTCCTCGTTTGATTGCACCAGCATTCGCTGCGGTAGAACCGGCACAAACGGCTGCGGCTGCAATAACGAGCGCATTGGAGAATTTCATCGGTCAGTCTTCCCTTTTTATGGACCGGCTGGCTTGCCAAGCACAAGTTCTGCAACCGACCGGTGTCCAATTGAACGCGATGCCAGAGATGCGGCAAATGATATGTGTCAAAGGCAAACGCACATCGTCATCTTGGCTGCTAATCCAGATAAACGACAATTAACGATGCATGGATCATGTTTGCGGCCACCTGACGCATGCAAGGATGGATTATGAAGCTCTTGCTGAATCTGATGGGTACCGTTGGGCATCAGTTCAGTCGGACTTCCTTTCTAGCGATTGAATAAAGGCCACCAGTGGTTCGAGGTCTTCGGGCATCAGAATTAAGCCAAACCTTGGCATTCCAATATGAATGGGCTGAAACATAATTCGACTTCTGATCTGACCTTCAGATCGGAATGCCGCAATGGACGCGAAGCTTGGTGGATAGGTCTTGAAGGCGCCTGCCGGTGACGTATCATGGCAGCGGACACAGTATTCTTCTGCCAGCTCCTTACCGCGCTGAACGCTATCATCGCTGAGTGCGGGCGTTGCGGACAGAATGCCAATCAAGATCAACAAAACAGCCTGTTTGTGTGCCATTGCTTGATCCTTCTTCAAGTCCTCACGAGAGCAGCAACTGAAAATCACTGCGCCCACAGCGAATGCCTCTATCGCAGAAACTGGCTGCGATAATGAACAGTCTGTTTCCGGCGGGCATTGATGTAGGTCAGATGCGCCTTTTGCTGACGCCAACGCGTAGCGTGACCGCTGCATAGGCTCTTGCCACTCAAATCCAGCCGGCTAACGGTAGGCGGAAACAGTGCCGAGAGGACTGCTAGGTCTTTGCCTAACAGATCACGGCCCGTCGGGGCTTTCGTCCCTGACGCTGACCTGAAAGGCTACTTCATAGAACAGTGTGACAAGTCCAAGAACATCATCGCTGCAGATGTCTACGGGAAGTGATGGATTGCACATTGCGGTGTGGAAATTTCGTCTACCTTCGTTTCATCGAAGTTGATCCAAATTCGATTAACAGGGCGTTCCAAGGAACCGAAGATAATGACCTACATCATCGTCAAAGACCGCCAGACAGTCGTCGGAGCACCGCATACCTCTTTCACAGCGGCGTTGCAGCAGGCCAGCGATCTGTTCGGCGATGATATACAGCGGTGGATGGACCTCAACCTGCGCGTTGAAGAGAACCGTCCGCAGCGTGTTGGAATGCACAGCGCCTGATTGGAACACCTTACCAGCAAGTCCCTGATGAAAGTGGCCTAACCAAGCCAACCGTTGAAAATTGGCAGACAATGCCCCTCAGTCCTCCTGACGAGTTTCAAGATCGTCTACTGAACTGGCCTTACTGGCTCAAGACCAGCCCACTACACGCTGATTTCTTGACGGGATCCTCATTCCTGAGGGTAATCGCTGATTGCCCTTTCTGATAGACCGACTTCACCGGACGGTTATACTGGATGGAGCAGATCAGCTGTGTTCTTGATCGTGATTGAGACAGGGGCAGAGAAGATGAAGAGAGTTAGCTACTTGTCGATGGCATTGATATTCGCTGGCACCACTCTGATGGCGCAACCGGGACACGCGGCCAGCAAGAAAAAATGCAGTCAAATCAGCGAGCAGTCGCAGTGCCTGGCAAAGAAGAACTGCAAATGGGTCGGCAAGGCCCATGTCAACAAGTGCCAGAAGCGCTGAGTATCGACTAGTGTAGCTGAAGTTGCTCATCCATATGAGCATGGAACGCTCTGGCGCGCTATCGAAACATCTGGCTATTCGTGGGCGGCTTCACCGGACGCTCACCCTTGAACCACAGACATTCGACATCGTGCTTCTGGTCCAAGGCTCTGCCACCGTGCCCTGTCTGGAGAAGGTCGAACTTACGAAAGACCGCACTTGGAACCAGATCGAAAAGCTTATGGGCGGCGACTTCTTCCGGTACTTCATTTGGTTTAATTTGTGCGCTGGGGCGTGCGTTGGCGATCAGCCGCCGCTCCAGTGCGGCCCAAAGGCTGGGTCGCGAATGGCTACCCGCGCCCTCTGCCGTGAGAAGTTAACCGTGACGCACGAGGTTTGTTGCTTCGAAAGCTGACAATCGTGTAGGCAAAGCTCGAGGCGACCTCGTCACCCTGATCCCCCCACGTCTCTCAATGACGGGGTCTGCCTCACCACAAGAAGACCCACCTGCCGAAACACAGCAGGTGAGGTCTGTGGGGATCCGCAAAGATCCGGTTCTTCAAGTGTCCCCATGCGGTACCGGCATGTTCTGCCGGTGCGTCAATCGGCTAGTTCACTAGCTGTAGGGGCTGATGCAGCGGTGATCGTACCCATCGTACCCCCTGAAAGTATCAGTCCGAGCGTTATATGACCGGTACTTTCTGTAGCACCATTCCTCGTGTGCGCCGCTCGTTGGTGCTGGTTCAACATCGTAATAGGGGTCGTAGTAAGGGGTACCGTAGTAGGGCCTGCCGAGCCACCATGGAACACCATACCAATAACCACCGTAATAGTGTTTGTAGCGACCATGGCGATGTCTATAACGGCGACCATGCCGATGGCGATTGTATCGATGATGGCGTTTGCCTCTGTGTCCCACCTTCTCAACGGGCAGCATGATCTCAGCGTTCTGAGGGGAAGTGTTCAGGGCACCAGGCTGTATCGTAATGGCCGAGGCGGTCTGTGACTGCGTCAGCAGCGTCAAGGCACCCATCATCAATGCGGTGCAGAGCACCCCAGCTTGAGCTCTCATCTTCATTTGAAGTCTCCTACTCCTGCGCCGTCCGAATGATGTTCCGGTGTGCACAGGTTCGGCCCCGCTCAATCCCGCTACTGTGGTGGCACTGCCGACATGAACGGTAGATGAACGATGATGTAGGGTAGGTGTCAGTTCCGCTACGACTTGCTTGTACTACACCTCCATCATCCAAGCCGCCATACTCCGCCTACGAACATCTCTATCGGGCCACGCGGCACTCTTGCCGTCAAGAAGCATGGCTGTTAGGAGGACCGCCCAGTTAGAAGGCTGAGCGGGCTTTCTGCTTTCAACGACAAGAAACTTGACACGTAGTAGCTATGAGACTGTCCGACTGCCACACCTGCCAACCGGCCGGGCGGCACGCGCGACTACACCACTTCGCCTGATTGACCGCTGCGTTTTGCGGTAGCAAAAGCATTGTTTTAGAATTGGTGGGCTTGATGGCAGGTGTATCTCGCTTCCAATATTTTTTATCAATTAAAACAATAAGCTACATCGCGATTTGGCGGAGGGGGAGGGATTCGAACCCCCGGAGGCCGTGAAGCCTCAACGGTTTTCAAGACCGCCGCATTCGACCACTCTGCCACCCCTCCGTCGCGCCTGGTTCAGGTGGGCAAATCAAATACGTAAGCGACATGTCTTAGCAGTTTCCGTCGGCGAGGCAAGACAGCAGCGAGCACAATTGATCTGCTGGCTTGCGATGGCACGGGTTGCAACGGCCCGCTTGCCTCAATCCGTTCGCTCGCGCAGCTCTTTTTTCGACAGTTTGCCGACCATTGTCTTGGGCAGTTCGTCGCGGAATTCGACTTCTTCGGGCATCTCGATCTTGGAGAGTTTCGGTTTCAGGTGGGCCAGCAGGTCATCGCTGGTCAACGTGCGCCCCGGCTTCAGCTTGACAAAAGCCTTTGGCGCTTCGCCGCGATAGTCATCAGGGATGCCGATGACCGTGACTTCGGCAACGGCATCGTGGTCGTAGATGGCGTCTTCGACGCGGCGCGGATAGACCTTGAAACCAGAGCAGTTGATCATGTCCTTGATGCGGTCGATGATATAGGTGAAGCCGAATTCATCGATGTAACCAACATCGCCGGTGCGAAAATAGTCTGCCTGCATAACCTCCTTGGTGGCGCTGGAATTGTTCCAATATCCCTGCATAACCTGTGGGCCCTTGATGCATATTTCGCCGGATTCGCCGTGCGGCATTTCTTTCGTGGGATCTTCTAGCGAACGGATGGATATGTAGGTTTGAGGTACTGGCTGGCCGATCGAGTTATCCTTTTCCAACCCAGTAATGGGATTGACCGTGGCCACAGGCGATGTCTCCGACAGACCATAACCCTCGACCAGCTTGCAACCGGAAAACTCTTCAAAGCGCCGACGCACTTCAAGTGGCAGCGGAGCGCCCCCGGAGATGCATAGCTTCAACGACGCGAGATCCTCGCGTTTGATGGTGCCATGGTTGAGCAAGGCGGTATAGAGCGTCGGCACGCCGGGCAGAATGGTCGGCTTGTGCTGTCGGATTAGTTTAATCGCCTGATCGAGCTCGAACTTCGGCATCAGGATCATTGTCGAGCCGGTCTTGATGCTGAAATTGAGCACCGATGTCATAGCGAAGACATGAAAGAACGGCAGAATGCCCATAACCCGTTCTCTGTGTAAATTGAGCGAGGTGGACCAAGCGATGATCTGCTGGACATTGATGGTCAGGCTCGCATGAGTGAGCATGGCGCCCTTGGGAATGCCTGTCGTGCCGCCAGTGTATTGCAGCAGGGCAGTGTCCTCCTCGGGCTTGATGATTGCCGGTGTGAATGTGCCGTCATTCGACGTCAGTGCCTGCCAGAGCAGGATTTCGCCATGCTTCGATTGGGAGTCGATGCTGGCAATCTCGCTGCCCCTGAACAGCTTGAACAGCACGCGCTTCACCGGCGGCAGGATGTTCGCGAATGGGCAGACCACGGCTGTCTGCAGAACGCCGGATTGCATAAGTGCATCGATCTTGTCGAACAGCAATTTTAAGTCGAGTGTGATCATGGCGACCACACCAGAGTCTCGAGCCTGGATCTCGAGTTCTTCGACGCTGTAAAGCGGGTTGAAATTGACTGCCACGGCACCGATTTTCAGGATTGCGAAATAGGCCGCGACATAATAGGGCGTGTTGGGCAGGAACAGGCCGATGCGGTGGCCGCGACCGATGCCGTTGGCGGCCAGACCTGTAGCCAGCCGATTGGCCATATTGGCGATCTCGCCATAGCTTAACTCGGCGCCCAAAAAATTCGTGCATACATTGCCACGATGTTTTGCCACGGCCTCGTCGAACATGTCCGGCAAGCTTTGGGCTATGAATTCCTGATGCCAGTTGACGTCTTCGGGATAATGGTTAAGCCAAGGGGTCCGTTCAGGGGGCTTTCGGCGCGACTGTCGTTTGACTACCTGCTTAGCCTTCGCCGGCTTGGGGGTTTGCTTCTTTGCGGATGCGGTGGTACTGGCTGCCTTTTTGCTGGTCTTGGCCACAGTCGCGTATCCTCG
>JAEKFU010000387.1 GCA_016522385.1 Pseudomonadota bacterium | reverse complement strand
TCTGTATACGGATGGTCGGAGGCTTCCCAGGGCGGCGTGTCCGATGGTCTCAAGTTGACCTATTGCAGAAGTGCGCATGGCGTTCAATTGAACTCAGCAGCTCGGTGTCCATTTGATGCATCGATTTCGTGGCGAGGGGCTCCCTATTTTTAACGGCATGTTCAGATGTCGACGTGCACGGTGGCAGCCGTTCGGAATTCGATTGGGGGCAGGATGGCCAAGAATTCAGAGACTAAGAGGCTTGGAGAGCTGTGTTCTTATGAGGTGATGGATACCGGGCTTGAAGAGGGCTTCGACCGCATCACCCGCATGGCTCAGTTTGTGTTTAATGTCCCGACTGCACTCATTTCATTGGTTGATGAAGAACGACAGTGGTTTAAATCCCGGCAAGGGCTCAATATGACGGAGACACCGCGGAACATTTCCTTTTGTTCGCATGCCATCGAGTCTGGCGAACCGTTTGTTGTGGAAGATGCACACCAGAACAGCCGTTTCTGCCACAGTCCATTGGTCACTGGTGAGCCTTACATACGGTTTTATGCCGGTGCTCCGCTCAAGACGCCACGCGGGTACAACGTGGGCACGCTTTGCCTGATCGATTACAAGCCCAGAACGCTGCTGGCTGAGCAGCTTGATCGCCTCGGCGATCTTGCCTTGATGGTGATAAGTGAACTGGAGCTTCGAAAGCGGTCCATCAACGATCCGCTTACTGGTGCATTCAGCAGAATTGAGTTTCGAAGGGTTCTGGACGTGCAAATTGCCGCTTCAAGGGCGGCGTCAAGTCCGTTCAGCATGATCATGATCGGCATTGATCGGTTCAGTTGGTTGAACAGCACCTTTGGTTATGAAGCCGGTAACTGTGTGCTGAAGAGAATCGCAGAATTGTGCGAATCCGTATTTCAGACACCTTCGGTTGTGGCCCGGTACAGCGGTAAGCAGTTCGCAATCATTCTACCGCATGTGGATCACGCACAAGCGGCCAGTATGGCGGAGGACCTGCGGGTCGTGATCGCTGATTTTCCGTTCGAGTATAGCTTTAAGCAGATTGATGCCACGGCAAGCATCGGTGTTGCCGAGTTCTCGCCGCGCCGGGACACCTCCGAAACGATACTGGCGCGTGTGTCATTGCGAATGCAAGCTGCAAAACGCGCCGGCCGCAACCAGGTTGTACATTGCGATGTCGTGAACGAGGCCAGCTAGGTCGCCTGACACATAGCCACCCTTGGCCCAATGCGTCAGCCTTAAAGTTGCAGGCTTCGGGTCAAATCATCGAACAGGACAACCCAGGTCGCCTCGTGCGGCTTATTTGCTCAGCAACGACTTGTTATGTCGATAACCGAAGGGGTCACTGTCTGGGCAGCACTTCCGAAAGATGATCAAGGCTTGAATGTCCGATAATCGGAGCACTTTCCGCACAAATATTACTCACTAAGAGGTGGTCCGAATTACCCTCAACACCGGATGTGTGCTGCCAGCGCGTGCCCCGCGTTGGAGCCTTGTCCGTTTACATCGCGTAAAGTAATTCATGGCACCTTCACATAAGGTCTAGTATGTCGCCTTTGACTGAACTAGGGCAACGAGGCTCCGTATTGTGTCATCCTACGGGGCCTCACCTTTTTTGGATCTTCGCGACATCTGCCACAGACTGAATGCCTCCAAGTTTGCCACAGTAAAACAGTGGTGCCTGAGCGCTAGTTTGCCGCGCCTGGGATACTTGATCTAATCAACACACAGTATGCGTTTGCAACATGGCGCATTCCCGGCTGTTCTGCCTCAATGGTTCGAGCGGTACTTCAACGTCGCCTACAAAGTAACGGTGAACCTCAAAGGACAAACAGAAGCTCACCGAATGGGACCGGCGGAGCAGATGAGGGCAGTTTTGCTCGTTGGTCATAACTTCGCCAACGGCGATTTATGGCACTTAGCTGACGAACTGCTTGTCGCTCGACTGGTTCCGTTGTCCACCCCATAGCCGACATTGAGGCTCGAACTTCACATTCTCGGCAACATTGTCAGTTCAATCCCGGATACGATCAGAAATTTTTGCTAACGACAGGTGGTTTAGCGAACGAGACCCCGCCAAATGGTATGGGGATGTGGGACCACGGGGCCTCGTTCGAATGGCTAGTTCCACATTAGTGAGAGGGAGCGTCACTAGCCAGTTGTCAGGGTCACATCTTAATGGAGATTAGACTTTAGTCTAATACGAGTCAATCCAGTTGTAGCGGAGAATTCCGCCTTTCTCAGGTGCCCGGTCTCGGTCTTGTAATGTCGGTTACTGGCACCAAGCGGAAGTGTTAACCCATTTCGCAGTGAGTCCGTTGTTCATCCGATAACCGACATTCGAAATTCGATGCCCGTTATTGCCGCGATTTTGTCTGCTTAGAGGCCGAGAACGGACTCTTCTGGGCGCGGGTTGAAACGTCTCAACTTGACCCCACGCGAACATCGCAGATAGGCGACAAAAAGGGCCAGATCACTCTTGATGATCTGGCCCGTTCTTTCAACTGGAAAACTTGCTACAGGCAATCATGATATCTCATGCAGCCGCGGTAGTCTGCACCACGTCCCCAATTCGCCCGGCACCGACGATGCCAATAGTCGCACCGACCATATCGGCGTGGCTCGGTATAAAGGGGCACCGTCCACCACGGATAAGCATACCAATAGCCTCCATGGTAATGCCGATATCCACGACGACGCCCGCGGTAGCGTCGTCCATGTCGATGGCGTCTATAGCGCCGATGCCTGACCTGCTCGACAGTTGATGGTTCCATCGCCTGCGGCACAAGCACGGAAGCTGTCGGACTGCTTATCGTACCCGCTGACACATTGGTTCCACCAGCCAAGCAAACACCGAATGTCACCGCCGACACAAGAAACATGGATTTGAGTAGCTTCATAATTCCTCCAAAAGGGGTAAGCCACCTCCTTTGCGCAATCCAGCAAATCGCGTCTGACCCGTCGTTGACCTGCGTCAATCGCCACAAGGCAATAGCCTTCGAATCGCGACTTGCCCCTGATGATTGGCAAGTATGAACTAGAGGCAAGAATGATTGCGACGCCCGGAAATGGCAGTGCACCCCGAAGGCACGGATCACCAGTGAGGAAGGGTTCCACACGGATATATGTCGATTGGTCCGCTCTTGCATTGAAAGCGGAGGTCAACGTACAAGTTGGTTGCGGCAAGTTAAGTAACAATTCAAGATCGAACAAGTCGCATGATCACAAGAGAACCCCTTTGCAGTATCCACGGTGTCGGAGTCCTTTTTACCGAAAGCCACACGCACACAGATGTTTCCTACCTCATAAAGTGTTGGCGAGCACCGAACGGAACCGTCGCAACTGATGGCAACATTGACACCAGAACAGCGATAGTCCAGCGACTTTGCCATGCCGGCGATGTG
>JAEKFU010000351.1 GCA_016522385.1 Pseudomonadota bacterium | reverse complement strand
TGACAATCCGGCTCAACCCTTCCCGGTCAATGGGCGTCAGGCACAGATTGACTCTGGCCTGGCGAACAGCCTCGATCACCGGCGTTTGCATATCAGCCCATGCACCGGAATGTCGTCGCGAAGAATAGGACGCCTCCGCCGTTACGTAGGGCAGATTCAACTGTCCGGCAACGGCAGGACCGACCAAATCGGGCGCTTTGTAATAGGGATGGTAGGTGAACCAGATATCAGGTCTGTGTTGCGCCGCTGACGTCTTCCAGGCCGACAAAATGCGCTGCGTCTCATCACGAGCGGCAGCACGAATGTTCGTTATGTCCGGCACTTTCGAATAGCTGCGAAACCGTGAAACAACATTCACTCTGTGTCCGGCCTCGCGGATCGCCGCAAGCAGAAGATTGGCCATGGTCCTGTCGCCCGATGGCGTCGGGTGATCGGGTGGCTTCATGGGTGAATAAAATGCAACCTGCATGGCCACTGTTTTGCCATGGCAGGCACACGGTGACCATAGGCGATTGCCCATTCACTCCCGGAAAACAATTTACTTCTGAACTCGCAATTGCCGGTAAAATTGCGGTTTGAGTGAGCTCCAAGCCTCGACATGGCTCACGACCGATGGTACGAGTTCGGTGGGCGAATGGGGGGCAGGGTTAATTTCCCTGTGCAAAGGATAGAACGTACTTTGAGGGGGAACCGCACGGGTGCAGTGTTCGCCATCTCAGGATTTGCTGCGTGTCGAAGGGCTCAGGATAACATTCACCCTGCAGTCTGGCGCGCTCGAAGTCGTCAAGGGAGTTAGCTTCCGCATTCGGCCAGGCACTGTCGTTGCTCTGGTCGGCGAGAGTGGCTCTGGAAAATCGGTTTGCGCCCAGTCGATCATGGGCATCCTGCCGAAGGCAGGACGCATCGCCGGCGGCAGCATCAAATTCAATGATCCCAACGATTCCGGGCCGCCGATCGACATTGCGTCATTGTCGCCGGACGGGCAGGATATGCGCGATTTGCGCGGCGGACGCGTTGCGATAATTTTTCAGGAACCCATGACTTCCCTGTCCCCATTGCACACCGTGGGTGACCAAATCGAAGAAGCGTTGCGCCTACACCAGGAAGTTAACGCCGGTGAACGCCGCAGTCGAACAGAAGACATGCTCAAGCTGGTCGGGTTCCCCAATCCTACCCGAGCCTATGACATGTATCCGTTCGAATTATCGGGCGGTCTTCGCCAGCGCGCGATGATTGCCATGGCGCTGATTTGCCGGCCGGCGCTGCTGATCGCCGACGAACCGACGACCGCTCTAGATGTGACAATACAGGCACAGATTCTCAAGCTGTTGAAAGACCTTCAGGAAAAGCTCGGCATGGCGATATTGCTGATCACTCACGATCTAGGCGTCGTGGCCAATGTGGCCGACGAGGTCGTTGTGATCTATCACGGTGAGATCATGGAGGCAGGTCCGGTTGCTCAGATCTTCAACGAGCCGCAGCATCCCTATCTGAAGGCGTTATTGGCGGCCGTGCCGCATTTCGACATGAAGCCGGGTGAGCGCCTGACATCACTGCGCGATGTCAAGGTTGATGCCGCCCAATTGCTCGGCGTAACCGCGCCGACAGACGATACATCGAGCAACACGCCAATCCTCAAGGTGTCTGGATTGACCAAGTCTTACACGACCCGTAAGAACAGCTGGTTTTCAGGGGCCGATGAAGATGACACGGTCAAAGCGGTCGACGATGTCAGCTTTTCAATCGTCCCGGGTGAGTGCGTCGGCTTGGTCGGGGAAAGTGGTTGCGGTAAGACCACGGTCTCAAAACTCATAATGCGGGCGGTCACGGCAGATGCTGGGTCGATTGAATTCAACGGCCGCGCAGGCAGCTATGATGTACGCGCCCTTGATGGTGCTGATCTCAAAAAATTTCGGACCAGGATACAGATGGTATTCCAAGATCCGTTTTCATCTCTGAGTCCGCGTATGACCGTGTCCAACATCTTACGCGAACCACTTGAAATTCATGGCATTGGCGATGATACATCGCGGACCGAGCGAATAAAGGATCTGATGCGAGTGGTCGGATTGGATCCACGGTTCCTCAGCCGCTATCCGCACAGTTTCTCCGGGGGTCAGCGCCAGCGCATAGGCATCGCTCGGGCGCTGGCACTGAACCCGGAGTTGCTAATCTGTGATGAACCGGTATCGGCCCTGGACGTATCGGTGCAGGCCCAGGTTCTAAACCTGTTGAAGGACTTGCAAAAACAGCTGGGACTGACTTATCTGTTCATTTCCCACAACCTCGCCGTCGTCGACTACATGGCTGACCGCATCGCGGTCATGTGCCGCGGCAGGCTGGTCGAAGCCGCACCGCGCGAAGTGTTGTTCCGCGAGCCGATACACTCATACACGCGTTCACTGCTGGCTGCAGTGCCTTATCCCGACTTGGCGCGCCCGCTGGAATTTGACACACTACGTCTGGAAGGTGCCTCTGATATGTCGGGTTGGGCACCGCAGTTCAGGACCGAGGACGACGAAGGTTTGCTCAAACACGTAGAAGTTGCTCCAGGGCATATTGTCCTGGCACGCGACCAGGTAGACGCTAGGGAGCTTAGGTCATGAGGAAGTTAGTTGCGGTATTGGGCCTTGTACTGGCGGCCATTTCTTACAATTCGAAAATTGTAGGGGCGGACAATTTTATCGAAACAATCTCGTTGAAGGCCGATGTCGAGGCGGGCCGACTGCCTGCAATCGCAGATCGACTGCCCGAAACGCCCCGTGTCATCAATTTGCAGGCTATGGGCCGCGAGCCGGGCAAGCATGGCGGCAAGATACGCATGTTGATGGGCAAGCAAAAAGACATCCGCATGATGACCGTCTATAGCTATGCCCGCTTCGTCACCTACACCGATACGTTCGAACTTGTACCTGACATTCTCGAGTCTTTCGATGTCCAGGAAAGTCGGATATTCACCTTGCGCCTGCGTAAGGGACATAAGTGGTCGGACGGACACCCGTTTACCACTAAAGATATCGAGTATGCCTGGAATGATGTCATAGCCGAACCGGAATTGAATGGTGGCAGTCTGCCGGCACAGTTGCTGGTCAATGGACAGCCGCCAAAGTTCGAGGTGCTTGACGAACTGACCGTGCGCTTTACGTGGGATGCCGCAAATCCCGATTTTCTTCCCGCCCTAGCTGCACCGCGCCCAATTTTCCTGGCGCGGCCGGCACATTATATGAAGGCATTTCACAAAAGGTACCAGGATCCAGCAAAGCTTGAGGAGTTGATCCAAGCTGCCAAGGCGAAGAATTGGCGCGGGCTACATATCCGCAAGGGTCGGCAGTATCGGCCTGAAAATCCAGAGTTGCCGACCCTGGATCCATGGCGCAACGCGGTCGAGCCGCCATCAGAGCGGTTCGTTTTCGAACGGAATCCCTATTTTCACCGGGTCGACGAGAATGGTCGACAGCTGCCCTATATTGACGAGATTGTCATGTCGATGGGCTCAACAGGGCTCATCCCCGCGAAAACAGGTGCTGGCGAATCGGATTTGCAGGCACGCTACATCCGGTTTGACAATTTCACCTTCCTTAAGGAGGCGGAGCAGCAGGGCAAGATCAAGGTGAGGTTATGGCGAACAGGTTCAGGCTCGCAGATGACATTGCAGCCCAACCTGAATGTAAATGACCCGGCTTGGCGAGACATCATTCGCGATGTGCGATTTCGTAGAGCTCTATCGCTCGCAATCGATCGGGACGAGATTAATGAAGCGGTCTATTTGGGATTGGCCCAGCCAAGCGCAGATACGGTGCTGCCACAAAGCCCGCTTTTCAAACCAGAGTATCAGGAAGCCTGGTCCAGCTATGATCCCGATCAGGCCAACGCCCTGCTTGATGAAATGGGCCTCACGGAGCGAAACAATGAAGGAATTCGTCTGCTGTCAAATGGCGAACCAGCCAATTTGGTCGTCGAGACCGCGGGCGAAAGCACTGAGCAGACCGATCTTATGGAACTGATCGCAGATCACGTTTCGCAGATCGGCATAAAGATGCTTGTGCGCTCAACGCAACGCGAAGTCATGCGCAAGCGTGTTTTCTCAGGCCAAACGGTCATGTCGGTTTGGTCGGGCATTGACAATGCGGTGGTGACACCAGAAATGAGCCCGTTCGAAATATCGCCTAGCGCGGAGGACCAGTTGATCTGGCCGCGCTGGGGTTTGTATTATTTGACGAATGGCGAAAAAGGCGAAAAGCCGACAATACCGGAGGTCCAAAAGCTGGCCGAACTGGCCAATACCTGGCGTTCAGCGAGCACTTCGGAAGAGCGCGCTGCGATCTGGCATCAAATGTTGTCTATCTATACGAATCAGGTGTTTTCCATCGGCACAGTCAATGGCACGCGTCAACCCGTAGTGATGTCCAGCAAATTGAAGAATGTGCCTGAAGAGGGAGTGTTCAGCTATTCCCCAGGTTCATATTTCGGTGTTTATTTGATGGACACATACTGGTACGCCGGGGACTGATCGAGTGTTGCGATATATCATTCATCGCATTCTTGTGATGATCCCGACAGTGTTGCTCATTTCTGCGCTGGTGTTCGCAATAATCGAACTGCCGCCAGGTGACTATTTCGAAAGCTATATTGCGGAATTGCAGGCTCAGGGCGAAAGCGTCGACCAAAAGCGTATCGATTTTCTGCGCAAGGAATATGGTTTCGACAAACCGCTTGTGGAAAGATACTTTCACTGGGTCATAGGCATGCTGCAAGGCGATTTCGGGTACTCGTTTGAGTACGAACTGCCTGTATCAGATGTCGTAGGTGACAGGTTGTGGCTAACTATTCTTTTGTCGTTCACAACCATTATTTTCACCTGGTTGATTGCGTTTCCGATTGGAATTTATTCTGCGACACACCAGTATAGCTGGGGGGATTATGGACTGACATTTCTCGGTTTGCTGGGCTTGGCAACACCCAACTTCCTGCTTGCACTGCTGTTTCTTTATTTTGCCAACATCTGGTTCGGAACATCGATCGGTGGCCTGATGGACGGCGAGTTCATCAACCAGCCAA
>JAEKFU010000449.1 GCA_016522385.1 Pseudomonadota bacterium | reverse complement strand
AACCAGAAATGCGATGTGTCTGGGTCGAAGCCTGGGACGGCGCGGAGCGCATGAAACGCGGTGCTGAACGGATTGAGGTCGTTCAGCCGCCGGTCAACCGGGAATTGGAGGGCTCGTCGAGTTGGTTACGTGTTGCCCGGGAAAAGGCCGCCGAAATGCGTGAGGTCCGCCCGTCCAACGATCCCTCAAAGTACGCACTCGCCAAGGCCTTCCGGCGCGCTCGACAGATTGAACCCGCTGCTGCGCCGTTGGCGGCAGAACCGAAAGCGGCAATGGCCGAACACGCAGTTGGCGAACGCACGGCCATTTACAAGGCCGCAAGCGCTGCTGACAATTCCAACAAGACAACGACCAAGTAAATGCCGTCCCTGCAAAAGCCCAAACCCTACGACCCGGTCCGAAGCAAGCTCCCCGAACCGCCAGCAGGCCACAAATCATCGTCCATTTTGGAGCGAACCTTGCGGCGTGGCTGGTTCGCCGTAACCGCAGAGCTCAATCCGCCAGACAGCGCCGACCCGCGTGATGTGCTGAAGGCGGCAGAGCCCTTGACGGATGTCACCGATGCCATCAATGCCACCGATGCTTCCGGCGCCAACTGCCACATGTCCTCGATGGGCATTTGTTCGATCCTGTCGCGCGCCGGACATGGTATCGTCCTGCAGATTTCCTGCCGCGACCGAAACCGCATCGCTATTCAGGGCGACGTGCTGGGCGCCGCGGCCATGGGTGTTTGCAACATCTTGTGCCTCACCGGCGACGGCGTCGGCGTCGGCGATCAACCGGGCGCCAAGCCAGTCTTCGATCTCGATTGTATGTCGCTTTTGCGCACTCTCAAGACCATGCGCGATGAGGCGAGCTTCCTGTCCGGACGCAAACTGACCACCGCGCCGAGCGTCTTTCTCGGTGCCGCCGCCAACCCGTGCATTCCGCCACTTCAGTGGCGCGCCGACCGGTTGGCCAAGAAGGTCAAGGCTGGCGCCGATTTCATCCAGACCAACTACGTCTACGACATCGAGGTTTTCAAAGAGTACATGAAGCGTGTCCGCAACAAGGGCCTTCATGAAAAAGTCTTCATATTGGCCGGTGTCGGTCCGCTCGCATCCGCCAAATCGGCCCGTTGGATGCGTTCCAATGTGCCGGGCATCCATGTGCCCGACAGCACCATCGATCGCCTCGAACGAGCGGAAAGGCCAGGCGAGGAAGGCAAGAAACTTTGCATCGAACTAATCCAGCAGATGCGTGAGATCGAAGGCCTCGCCGGCGTCCATATAATGGCTTACCGCCGCGAGCACCTAGTAGGTGAAATCATCGAAGAAACCGGCGTCCTGAAAGAGCGCCTGCAGGCCAAGAACCGCCGCAAGGCAGTGGCAAAATCATAAGACAAGCACGATCGTTTCAGATGGCACCATCTGAATCGTGAATCGTCTTCTATCATAGTGAAGCCTATCAGATATTCTCTGTTTTTGTTTTCATCAAAACCAGACCTGACCTGGGATGATGTGCTCTTCTGCTCTGTTTGCTTTCGAAATCCAATCACTACTGCAATGCGGGTCAGTCCCCTTGCGTCCCGGCTTCCTGATAGTCACCATCGAGAATGTCGTAATAGTCCCCTTTGTTCGCGCAGAAGATGTGGCCGGAGATCCGCAGGCCGGTGGGTGTGTCCAGTGTGCCTGCGGCGATCGCAACATAGTCCTTACCGTCCGCCCGCCAAAACAGCGAGGCGCCGCAGGTCGTGCAAAAACCACGCTCTGCGATATCGCTGGAGCGATACCAGGCAAGTCCGTCGTCGCGGTTGATCTCGAAGCGTTCTAGATCGGCCGCGGTGGCCGCCATCATGTGACCGGTGGTCTTGCGGCATTGCGTGCAATGGCACGCGATCACATCTCTGATCGGACCTTTGATCCGATAGGTAACCTGACCGCACAGGCACGAACCGCGGTGTATCTCTTCATCCGCCATCACCGTCTCTCTTTACTCTACTTTGAGTGATAGGTCTCGTGCAGGGCCCTGATGTGCTCAGGTCCGATGCCGCAGCAGCCGCCGATAATGCTGGCACCGCCTCTGCGCCAAGCTTCACTCATTGTGGCAAAATCTTCCGGCGAGATGTCACCAAACTCCCAATTGGGCATCTTGAAGATACCTGATTCCGGATAGGCACCGATCGGGCCGGCCCATGTCGACCGGATAATTTCTATCGCTTCGGCGGTAATCGAGATATCACTGTGCATAACGCAGCACGCCTGTGCACCGGTGGCCATGAGCACCGAAACGATATCGCTCAGCGTCCAGCGATAGTCATCGAAACCGGCCAGACGGCCGTCGTCTCGGCGCTCGACCGAAATGCCGACCCATACTGGCAGACCAGTCGCCACTGCAGCCTCGGTCGCCAGCAGCGAGTAATCAGTGTCGCGCATCATTTCCATGATTATCAAATCGCAGCCGGCTTCGGCCAATCCGTCGGCTTTGATTTTCATTAGTTCTTGCGCCCGTCTAAGCGACAGCGTCGGATCGATGGTGCGATCTGATCCCGGTGTTACCGGCCGCATCAACGAGAATGAGCCGGCGATAGCTATCGGCCGCTGGCAGTCTTCCTCGGCCGCTGCCTGCCGGGCCAGCCCGATTGCGACCTTGTCGATTTCGGGGATCTCATTCGCGCGTCCGAGCCGCTCAAACGTCTCCGGGCTTGTTGCGTAGGTGTTGGCCGTGATCACTTCGGCGCCGGCTCGGATATAGTCTCCATGCGCAGCGCACACGATCTCGGGGTGGGTCAGATTAGCCGTCGCACACCAAACCTCGTCATCCATCGGTGCGCCGAGCGTTTGAATATGGGTGCCAGTGCCACCGTCCAGAATGACGACCTCGCCGGATGCGAGTTTCTGCGCAACTGCCTCATACATCGCCTCGTATCTCCGACGTACTTCATGCGTCTGTGCCAGCTTTAGTTGTACGTGCGCGCAGGAAGGCCGACAAGTGGAATTCCATCTGTGTTTTGCCATATATGTACTGTGCACCTACCGGGCAGGCGAGCCGGGCCATACAACCGTCGGTCAAGCACGCGTCGCCGGCGGGCTGACGCAAGTGATCGACACACCGGTCCACGTCATAGGGTGATGCCGACCCGTTTGCGTCAAATGCCGAGACTGGACAGGCACTCAAGCAGGGTTGGCCGGTACATGTCTCACACGGACTCTTGGTCTCAGGCTGCAACGGCAAATCGAGGAAGTGGGCAAAGACGAATGCCGCGCGGAAAGCATGCCAAAGCCCGTATTTGGGATGGATGTTCATACCAAGCTTTGAGCCGTGCCCGCAGCCGGCTTTTTGCGCCCACCGCAGAAACGGCAGGGGCGGTTTGTCGAAAGGGAAGACGGCTGTTGCACCGAGGTCTTGGGCTAGGGCGACCAGACACTTGCGGCACCAGTCATCGAGCAAATCAACTGCTGGATCGCATTCTGCGGAGAACCGGTCGAACATTTCCGTGCCGGCATTGCCGATCAGAATGACGACACAGGCCGGTTTGTTGCCTACGAACCCCGGCACCCCGTCTGCGGCAGTCGGCTCAAACCAGCCTAGGGGCGTAAAACCTTCCGCAGTGATCTTCCTGACGACCGGATGCTCCATGAAAGTCAGGCCCAGCGCGGATCGCCCGGCTGCATGACCTCATACGGCAGTTTGATGTCATGATTTGCCCGCAATTTGGCGTCCATCGGCCCGGGCAGGTAGTCCGGATAGTAGGTCGAGAGGATTTCCACCTTGCGGGCCGTCGCATTCCTTACAATGTCGGGCTTTTCGGCTTCGTTCCATTCCTTGGGGCTCATCCGGTTACCCAGTTGCGGATAGACATATTCGCTCTGCATCAGTGACAGTGTCTGATCGCTGCCGAGATAGTGACCCGGCCCTGTGAGACAGACATCGCGGATTACCGCCAGAGACAGCGTTTCATCGGTCACCTCGATACCGCGCACATTGCGGTTGATGGCGCCGAGCATGTCATTGTCGATCAGAATGCTTTCTAGGCAATAACCGAGGAGGCTGGCATGCATGCCGGCAGATTCATACATCATATTGATGCCGCTGATCGCCGCCAAAGCGGCCGTCACCCCCTTTTCGTAACCGGCCTGATTGTCCGGCAGCTTGGCATCGCACATGCCCGAGGCAGAGCCGACGGTCAGATCGTAGAACCTGCCCATCTGTGCGCAGGCCGCGGTGATCAGCGCCTGTTCGCCCGAACCGCCTGACATCGCACCAGTCCTGAGATCCGAAACGAACGGCCACGGCCCCCAAATTGCTGGCGCACCGGGAACGATCGCGTTGACGTAAGCAAGCCCTGCCAAACATTCGGCCACGGCCTGCGCCACGGTGCCGGCCAGTGCTGCCGGCGACGTCGCACCTGCTTGTCCGGCTGACAACAACAGGACCGGCATGCCGCCTCGCACGGCGACTTCCAGGCAGCGGCAGGCATCTTCGGCAAACTTCATCGGCGGCACGACGAAACAGTTAGACTGACTGACAAACGGTCGCGCACGCCAGGCCTCTTCGCTGCCGGCCACAATATGCAGCATTTCAAGTGCTTCTTCGACATGTGCCGGATCGACCATGCTGGTGCCGATATGTTTCGACGTGCCGGCCAGGCATGCATAGAGCGTGTTAATGTCGAGATCGCGCGGCGTGTCCATGTCACGTGCCGTGATCGGCCGCTGAAAATAGTGAATGTGGTCACACTTGTCGACGATGCGTGCGCAGTCATAAAGATCGACCAGCACCGAGTCGCGGTACTCTCGCGTCTCCGGTTCGACGATATGGACCGCCGCGCCGCCGGTGCCAAAATAGGCTCTGTCGCCGGATGGCCGGATATCATGTTTTGGATCTCGCCCGCACAAAGTGAAGTCCCGTGCACAGATCTTGAGCGTTTCTTCGATCAGGCCGCGCGGAAAACACAGTCGTTGGGCCTTGCTCATCCAGCAACCCTTACTTGTCATCAATTCGATGCAGCTCGGAATCGCATCGGCGAGGCCGACAGTTTCGAGCAGTTCCAGAGCCGTTTCATGGATGCGCTGCATGTCATTGTCGCTCAAGGGCTTGTACTGCCCGCCGCGCATGCCCGGTTTGACGGCCGCTTCTTCGCGCGGTATCGGCTTCGCCCGCAAAGCGCGCCGCGCATC
>JAEKFU010000277.1 GCA_016522385.1 Pseudomonadota bacterium | reverse complement strand
TGCTGACCCAGTTCAACAGCTTCTATCATGCGATCCTGACGCTTTCCACGCTGGTCATGTCGTTATCCGGCGTGTTGATCGGCATGCTGGTAATGGGACAATCGTTTTCGGTCATCATGACGGGCACCGGCGTGGTTGCATTGGCCGGAATTGTGGTGAACAACGCGATTGTGTTAATCGACACCTATCACAATCTGCTGGCCAAGGGATTTGCAGTTCGAGACGCCGTACTGCGAACTGCAGCGCAGCGGCTGCGGCCAGTGTTGCTGACGACCGTCACGACGATATTCGGCCTGTTGCCGATGATTTATCAGATCAACGTCAACTGGTTCTCGCGCAGTGTCGAAATCGGCAGCGTGACATCGACTTGGTGGGTGCAATTGGCCACGGCGATCTCCTTTGGCCTGGCCTTTGCCACGCTACTGACGCTTGTGCTGACGCCGACTTTGCTGGTCGCGCCGACAGTATGGCGCGAACAGCTCGCTACATGGCGAGACCGATGGCGCGGTCAACCAATCGAAGGCCCGGTAGATGAAAAGGCGATCGCAAGTGATACGGCAGTCATTCCTGTCGCCGGTTTCAAACACGCCGCAGAATAAAGCCGTTACTGAGACTCTGACTTCGGTTTCGCCTTTGCCTCCCAGGCCACCCTTTGGCGTTTGTAACTGCGCATTGCGACTGGCACCATGACAACATATAGGGCGGAGAGAAACGTTAGCATCTCCCAGGTGTAGGTAATCAACAGAATGAGACCGAACACCGCTGTCACAACGATCGGCAGCGCCTTGTCGCGGCTGATCTGCTGACCCGATCCCTTGCCGGAGAATGTCGGGACGCGGCTGACGATGCCAATGGCAACCAAGACGGTCCACGGCAGAATAATCGGCCCGGCGTCCCGACCATCCGTGATAACGCCGAGAAATCCGAGATACATCGGCATCATGGCGAGCAACGCACCGGCCGGCGCCGGGATGCCACTGAAGAATTTGCCGGCAAATGGCGGTTTGTCGGGGTCATCGATGGAGACATTGAACCTTGCCAGTCGTAGGGCGCAACAGATCGCCAACGCCAAGGCGACAATCCAGCCAAGGTTCTTGAATGCATGTAGCGACCACATATACAGCAGCATGGCGGGCGCGACACCGAAATTGACAAAGTCTGCAAGCGAGTCCAGTTCCGCGCCGAATTTGGAGGCGCCTTTCAGCATGCGGGCTACCCGGCCGTCGACGGCATCCAGAAGGCAGGCCAGGATCACAGCAGCGACGGCCAACTCGTAACGACCCTCTGTCGCAAGCCTTATTGCTGTCACGCCGCTGCACACGGCCAGAAGCGTAATTACGTTGGGCAAGAGAAAACGCACCGGCACCTTGGTGAAGCGGCGCGTTCGCACCGGCACCTCCTTGGCGGCGGTAGTTGCGTTACGCGACTTTCTCATCTGCTCTGTTTCATGCCGGTCGCCCAACACGCGACGGTTCGTCATGGGTCAGATCAGCGAGTACCGTTTCACCGGCAATGGCACGCTGGCCGACACTAACCAAAGCATTGTGACCAACCGGCAAATAGACATCAACCCGACTACCGAACCGGATCAGGCCGAAACGCTGACCAACCATCAACTGATCGCCAGTCTTGACAAACTTGACGATACGCCGAGCAACAAGTCCGGCGATCTGGACAACGCCAAGCTTGTCGCCAGCGGTCATTTCGATGGTCAGCGCCTGACGCTCATTGTCTTCACTTGCTTTGTCCAGCTCGGCATTTATGAACTTGCCAGGCACATAGTTGAGCGCCGTGACGATGCCGTCGACAGGCGCCCGGTTCACATGCACATCGAACACATTCATGAACACCGAAATACGCGTGCACTGCTCGCCATCGAGTTCCAGCTCCGGGGGTGCGGTGACCGTTTCAATCGAAGAGATGCGGCCATCGGCAGGCGAAATGATAAGACCGTCACGCAGCGGTGTGACGCGCTGAGGATCACGGAAGAAGTAGGCACACCAGACCGTCAGAATGACACCGAGCCAGCCGAACACATCCGGCAACAGCCAGAACATGAGCAGCGTGGCGGCGGCAAAGATGGCGATGAAGCGATAGCCTTCCTGATGCACCGGTACAAGGATTGACTGAACTGAATTCAGCAAGTTCTCTCCTCCAGACTGGTGTGGCGCACTCTAGCTACTCTCCTGATAGCGACACTGCAATGAAAGCATCAGGCGACGACTTAAGGAAGGGGTAGATTCCCGCTGTCGTCAACTGCGGCAAGTCTAGCCGCTTGTTCCGCCGTCAAGCCTCGATCATCGAGATGGGCAACCAACTTCTGACGGGCCTGTTCTGCTTCGCGCTGGCGGTTCCACATTGTCGCGTAGACGCCCTTGTTTTGAAGAAGTTGACGATGCCGGCCGCGTTCGACGATTTGCCCGGATTCCAGAACGATGATTTCATCGGCGTCGATGATGGTCGACAGGCGATGAGCGATGACGACGGTAGTGCGATCTTGCGAAACCTTGTGCAGGGCGGCCTGGATTTCCTTTTCGGTCATCGAATCAAGAGCCGAAGTCGCCTCGTCCAGAATTAGGATCGGCGGCCCCTTGAGAATGGTTCGGGCAATCGATACACGCTGCTTTTCACCGCCCGACAGCTTCAAACCACGCTCACCAACCATTGTAAAATAGCCGTCAGGCGTATCCATAACAAAATTATGGATCTGAGCAAGCTTGGCCGCCGCTTCGACATTCTCGTCGCTGGCACTGGGCCGACCGTACCGAATGTTGTATTGAATGGTGTCATTAAACAACACGGTGTCCTGCGGCACCATGCCGACCGCAGCCCGCAGAGACATCTGCGTTACATCTGAAATATCCTGACCGTCGATCGTGATCCTGCCGCCGGTCAGATCGTAAAACCGGTACAGCAACCGTGATATCGTCGACTTGCCGGCACCGGATGGACCGACGATCGCCACGGTATGCCCGGCCGGCACAGTAAATGACAGGTTCTTGATGATCACACGCTCCGGATCGTAGGCAAAACTGACATCTTCGAACTCAATCACCCCGCTTTCCACCTGCAGCTCTGTTGCGTCCGTCTTGTCCTGGATTCCGGGGGCTACTCTCAGCAAATCGAACATCGCTTCGATATCAATCAGGCCCTGTTTGATGTCGCGGTATACGGTGCCAAGGAAATTGAGCGGCAGATAGAGCTGGATCAGGAAGGCGTTGACCATGACGAAATCGCCAACGGTAATGACACCCTTGGTGACATCATAGGCAGCCATGACCATGCAGACGACCATGCCGCTGGTAAACAAAATCGTTTGCCCCGAATTCAAAAGCGCCAGTGACGTCCAGGTCTTGACCGCGGCCTTTTCGTAGCGGGCGACCGACTTGTCAAACCTCTCGGCTTCGTGTTCCTCATTACCGAAATACTTGACGGTCTCGAAATTTAGCAGACTATCGATTGCCTTGGTGTTGGCATCGGTATCGGCATCGTTCATGGCACGCCGAATAGCGATGCGCCACTCGGTGGCCTGATAGGTGAACCAGGTATAGGCCGTCACCGCAATGGCGGTGACAAGCGCATAGTTCCAGCCGAAATTCCACCACAGAATTGAGCATACGAAAACCAACTCGATCATCGTCGGGAACGAGTTGAACAACGAAAAGCGCAGGATGGTGTCGATCCCCTTGGTGCCCCGCTCAATGACACGCGACACGCCACCGGTCCGCCGCTCCAGATGAAAGCTGAGCGACAGTGCGTGCAGGTGGCGGAAGGTGCGAATGGCAAGCTGGCGCACCGCATGTTGTCCGACCTTGGCAAACAGCGCATCGCGGATTTGGGTCATGATGATCATCATCATGCGACCAAAGCCATAGGCGAGGATCATCGCCAGCGGCACGGCGGCACCGGCTGCCACACTGGCTGCGGCAGAGCCAGTACCAGAAAGTGCATCGACCGCGTATTTGAACGCAAACGGCGTTATGACCGTGATGACTTTGGCCGCTATAAGGGCGAGAAATGCGATGGCCACCCTGACCTTTAGATCGGTACGACCATCCGGCCACAGATAAGGCATCAGCTCGAGCAACGTCTGAAATTGCCCTGCCTCGCGTTTGTTAGAATCTAACTGTGCGTTAGGATCGGCTGACTGTGGCATGGCCGGTCAGGCCCGGGCCCAGAGCTTTGATCCCAGCAATGGGGATAGCTGCATCCTGACTATTTAGGCTGCGGCGTGGCCGATTGCAAATCGCACAAACCTACTGGGTGGAGGAATCAATGTTTGCCAGAGGCTCACGGCGCTTAGGATCGATTTCTTCAGGTGGTGCGGCGCCGGGCGTGCTGAAAATCTGGCCTGGATAAATCAGATCGGGATTGCGAATCTGGTCCTTGTTGGCCTCGTAAATTACACTGTACTGAATGCCGCTGCCATAGATGACCCGTGAGATGTTCCACAAGTTGTTGCCGGGCTGAATGACCACCCGGCCGATCCTTGGGACGACCGACTGCTCGTTCTTCCTCTCAGGTGTTATGGCTGCGGTTTGTGTCTCATTCTCCGCTACGTTCGATGTGTCCGCAGCAGCCTGTGCCGACGTCCCGGTTTGCTGTGTCGTTGCCACAGCGGCGGTTTGTGTTTCGGAACTCTGGTTTGCATCGCTCGGCGACGGCACAGATGGCGCCGGCTCCACCGATGTCGTTTCGACCGACGGCTCGATTTTCTTTGCCTTTTCGGTCTTAGCTACAGGTTCAGACTTGGCTGCCTGCTCGACTTGGCTCGCGGGCTCGCTCGCAACCGCTTGCTCTGTCTGAGTGGGTGGTTCTGACTTTGCTGCCGTTTGAGACTGAGTTGCTGGTTCTGTCTCGGCTGCCGGTTCCGTCTTGCTCGACTGAGAAGACGTTTGCCCCGTTGTCGGCGTTTGGGTGGCAGACGCGGTCCCTGCGGACTGAGCCGCTTGAAGTTCGGCCACCTTGGCTGGATCAGCGCGCTCAAATGGCAACTCGCGACGTTGCACGACCTTGCCATTGGACTGGACCCTGTCTATCCGCAACAAGTGCAGGCCGGAGGATATCTTCTCGTTGCCCCTGAACAACCACTGACCGGAGCTGTCCGCCAGCGCATCGCCGACATGCTGATTGTCGACATAGATGCGCACGGTAGCTCCGGCATCTGTCTTGCCGGAAAAAATGATATCGCCGGCATCATTGTAATCTACGGTTTCAAGCGACAATGGCGTTTTAGTCAATGGAGCCGGCTGTGGAGTTGGTTCGGTGGCAGACTCAGCAGGGGCTGCCTTGGCGGCTGGCGCCGGTTCCGACTTTGCGGTTTCCGCCGATGGATCGACAGCGGCGACGGCCTGCTCGGTCTGTGACTGAGCCGTGGCCGCAGGTTCTGGCTTCTGCAACACCTTACTTGGCTCGGACGGCTTGGTGAGCACGATGAGCGGTTGCTCGTCGCCGGTTTCCGGCACGGCTACCGCCACCACCTGGTCAGACTGCTTCACCTCGCCTGCGGCGTTCTTGGATACGATCATCAGGTTATGCGCGCCCTTTGGCAAAGGCTGCATCGGGGTGACCACCCATTCGCCACGATCGTTGGCGACCGCCTCTCCTACGGTATCGCCATCGAGGGTCAACATAACCTCAGATCCTGGCTCGGCACGTCCGGCAATGACGGCACCGCCATCTTCTTCCACGCGCACGATGTCAAAACTCGGCGTGACGGATTCCTTGGCCTGTTCCGGTTCAACTGAAGGTTTGGCCGCCGGCTTTGCCGGCGTCTTAGGTGCTACCGATGTTTCCGTATCGGCCTGCGCTGCAGCTTCAGTTTGTTTTTCCAGCTTTGCCTTCGGCTCCACAGCAGCCTGTTGCTGCTCTTTGGCCGGCGGTTGTTCCGCTACTGGTTGAGAACCAGTTTGCGATGTACCGGCATTGCTCGCCGTTTGTGACGACGAGGAACTCGTCTCAACCGCCGCCATTGCCCCCTGCCAACGTTCGCGGGTAACGACTACCAGTAAGACGGCAGAAATTACCGCGCCGCTAACGAAATAAATCAACGGGTTCTTTTTCATAAGCTCCGCCCAAACCGGTAACCACCCTTCACGGCGGTCATTGCACCGGCCCTCATAATTAATGCGGCATCTAGACCGCCATATCCCGCTGCACAATAGAACGACAGGCATTTCTGCGCAATCAGGGCGCGTGGAATAGTTGCCTTCCGGCGCCGAGGCTGTGCATTTTTCCGCTGCCAAGGGAAAAAATGTACAATAGCGAGTACCACTTTAGGCATTTTGCAACGCCGTCGGTGGGAAAATAGGCTTCGTCCGGTAGAATTCGGTTGGATTGGCCAGGAATTGCTGAATTCTTTGTCGCATTTCTCCAGCATGACCTTCCTTCTGTCGGAATGATTGCGGGCCAAACCAACCAAATCAGCGCAAAGATGAACCTATCCGCGCGTTCTGACCGATTGGAATTTATCATGTCGTTACGGCATGCTTGACGCAGGGCGTATCGGCGTACCACAAGGGCTGTATGGAACCGATTCAAAAACTGTGTGTCTACTGCGGCTCAGGGCCCGGCCGTGATCCCATCTATATGGCCTCGGCCCGTGTGCTGGGCAAGTCCATTGCCGATAACGGGCTTGGTCTGGTCTATGGCGGCGGCAGCCTCGGCCTGATGGGTGAAACCGCCCGTTCGGTGCTGGCGGCGGGTGGTCATGTCACTGGCGTCATCCCCGATTTCCTAGTGAAACGCGAACAGATGCTGACCGACGTTCAGCAGCTCATTGTCACGCAGGACATGCATGAGCGCAAGATGACCATGTTCGAGCATGCCGC
>JAEKFU010000267.1 GCA_016522385.1 Pseudomonadota bacterium | reverse complement strand
CTTCTCGAATAGACTGACTCCGACGATCCAAACCGTCGCCACCACGATCAGCACAAATAGGCCACGCACGATGGTAAGCGTGCGAATCCCTTGACGTTCGCGCTCGAAGAGTAGTTCTTCGGATCGAGTTGCTCGGCGCGCCTCGGTCATACGGCTACTTTAGCGTTGCGTGACCGCAACCGCTACGCCTCGATATTCAAATACCTATCGGGTGCGCCTTTTGATGCGAGCTGTCAAAAAGAACTAGAGCGGCTTGCCACCCGAGTTTGTTTCGGTGAGTGGCAGCTGGTCGATATCTATGTCTGAATGACTGGAGTCGGTGCCAATACCGGCCGTTGCTTAGTCACGCACTTGCGATAGCGCCGCCTCGAACCGGGGATTTATGTTAAGGCAACACTGGCCGCGGACGAAGGCTGAGTAAGAATTTTTGAAAATCGCTGGACTCGCGAAGCACAAGCTCGGCGGCAGCGCGGACCCGATCAACGTCTTCGCCTGGAAGTTTGAACTTGGTCGGCAGACGCTGTAGGTATTCGCGCTCCTGCTCATCCGCGAGCGCCTGAAAGCTTGCGTCGACTAGGAAAAATTCCAAGGGGTCACATCGCCCCTGTTTGATAATTTCAGGCGCGCAACGCGCCTCTGCTACGCGCTCAGCCCAGTGACCAAAACTAGCGCGCAAAAGACTGACGGTCTCAAAGTTATACTGATTCAGCGGCACCTTGGTTGAGATAGAGATCATTGTCATGATAGAGGGAATGCGCTCGCGCTTATCCCAGCCTGGATCGCCTTCGGCCTGCGCATTCACTACTAAAAAGAGCACCTTACGAACTTCGGTAAGACCTCTCTGCTGCAAGATCTCTGGCGCCCCTCCGGCCAAGATGACACTTTCCATGATCGCCCGCAGCCCTAAGTTGTCCGACAAGCCGCCGTCCACAAGGTGAAGAAAGGGCTTGTTCCCTGAATCCAGGTACGTGGCCATGCGTCGGAAGGCGCGATACCGACGAGAACCCCAATCCGGAGTCGCCAAGACCCGTTCGTAGTCCGCGGGCGCACGGAACCCGCAACTACCCGCATAGTTACGCATTGTCACAGGCGATAACGCTACCGGCGCCGCTGAGGAGGCGGCGATGGCACGAGAGATTGGAAAGCGCAGCAAGTCCGAGCAAAGCCAGTCAAAATGCGTCTGGTCAAAGCCGAAGCGGGCACCGAGCGTCATGTCGGTCGCATTAATGTTAATGAGTGGCCCGTGTACCGCGAGAAAGTCATCAAAGGTCGCTCCGTGGAAGAGGTGTTTGTCATAGTATTCGGCGGCAAGCTCGCTGCGGCTATATTGTGGGGAAAGCAAGCGCACCCAATTTATCGGATTGAAGAGCTTAGCTGTCAGTGCACCCTGAACATTCTTCTTTAAGAAGCGCTCTTCGAAGTCAAAGAAGATGCTATCGCCAAAAAGACCAAAGTAGGCTGCGGTGAAACTTCCTCCCGAGACTCCCGCAATAATGTCCACTTCATCGAGCAACCGACGCGTTCGCCCCTCTCGATCGATCTCTATCCTTGCAAGCTCCTCGAGAACGCCATACGAGAACGCAGCGGCGCGGGTGCCTCCCCCCGAGAATGTTAAGATCACCAGAAGCCTTGAAGAGTTATCTCTGGCTGCTAAATTCTTCAGCCGATACCCGGCTTCGGGATCATATTGGTGTAACGGCGGGTTAACAGGGTAGTGGGCGCAGCCCGACACCATGAGCAACAAGAATAACAGGAGGACGAGTTTGCTATATAGCATCGTCGGTAAGAAGACTGACAAACCCGTTATTCCGACGTATTGACCCTTGTCACTGTGGTTAGCTACACCGCCAGTGAGTGTCTACGAGCGCCGCGCCGCCATCCACACGGCGAGCAGGGCGGCGATGAGCGCGCCAGGAAGCGATCCCACACCGGCACCACGGCCCCGTCGACGACAATCTCGATCCCCGTGGTTCGCCGCACCACGTGCGTAACGGCGCCGACTGCGAAGAAGACACCGGATGTGTAGAGGGCAGTCTTGTCCATTGACGTCGTCCCTTCTGATGCCCCAGTTTATTCCGGGCATAATTGTGTTATTTAGCAAAATATCAGTGAGGCGACGTCGCGTTCAATGATTTGCGTCAAAACTTGCTCTTCCGTTTGACCCCCCGGCAAGGGCCGTTGACCAAAAGTGCCCATTCACGGTTTTATTTTCGGACATTCACGAACGTCCATTGCTGAGGCAAAACCGTTAGGTCGACAAGCGACCATCGATCAGTAATCGGCAGCAGTTCTCATATTGTCAGGTGGAAGGTCGCTGACGGGCCAATCACGGTTTGGCCTTGGGGTGCAGGCTATGTATTTTGGATTGAGTCGACTATTGATCGAAGGACGGTTGTGTTTTCTGCACGCTTTCCCGCTTGCTAATCCCATCCCACCAAGCACGTAATCCCGGATTCTGTTCCAAGATCGCATCGCTTTCGGGCGTGTTCTGAAAATAGTCGTAGATTGGCACAAAGTGCAGGTCTGCCAAAGTCACTTGATCGCCCACGAGGAAAGCATTATCGGCATGTAATCCTGTGAGGACATTCATGCACTTGCTGATCTCTGGCAGTGCTGCTGATATGGCGGCCTCATTGGGCTGGTTGCCCAGCATAGGCATGACCAATCGCTGGATGACCAGCTGTCCGATGGTACATGGGTAGGTATAGCTGTCTAGGATACTGATAATCTGGGTCATGCGTGCACGTTCTCTAACATCTTCTGGCTGCAGCGACGGACCGTCGAATACCTCATCGATATAGCGACCGATGGCGCTGACCTCGTAGAGCTTGAAACCGTCGTGCTCGAACGCTGGAACTTTGGCGAACGGGTGGCGCTCGATCTGTTCAGCCGGCATCGGCCCTTGCAGAAAATCAACCTCAACAAGATCGTAGTCCACGCCTTTCTCCTCCATTGCCAAGCGTGCACTGCGGGCATAGGTGCTGTACGCGGGACCGTAGAGGGTGGGTTTGCTCATTCTTAAGTCCTCCGATTCAGTGAAATCGTATCGCTCAATCTAGGTGAAGCAATCGTATTCGCCGCCATTGGTTTGGCCTTCAGAACTTCTTCTCCGCCATCTTACTAGAATTCGGTTGCCCAAGTGATCCTAATCGACGGGGAGCAATGACCGTACTGGTAAGTCAGCCTCGGCTGTGCGTCGTTTGGGGTCGACAGCCGCTGATCAGGGCTCTCACTCCTTAAGAATTAGGCGAACGGCTAGCTTCGGCTGCGGTTTCAACCGGTCGATGCAACAGATTGGTTAAATCGTTCGGCTGGTGTTTCGAAGTTTAACGTCTGTCTTGGTCGCTCGTTAAGTCGTCTTGCTACCGCAGTCAGTCGGTTCTGATGCACGTTCGAGAGATCCATTCCTTTCGGGAAGTATTGTCGCAGAAGACCGTTCGTGTTTTCGTTCGA
>JAEKFU010000440.1 GCA_016522385.1 Pseudomonadota bacterium | reverse complement strand
CGGGAAACAATGTCTGCTGCGCGCGATCCTCTCCCTGAACAAATCGGTTCATCCTGACCTCCAAAGCAACTGTCAGGATTCTAAACTGATTTGCGTTTTCACACAGCCACTCCCATTAGGAGACATTTCGCGAAGGCTGTAAGCGAGAAGCTTGATGTCATCTATGCAAGGAGATCCTTGCCCTTGCACGGCGTCGCGCATTGGCAGTTTGTGAGGGATTCATCTCGCGGGCAATGTTATCTTGGCATGATCGCGGAATTGAGCAGGATTGCAGAAGAACCCTTGATTGCGCCGACGTCGACGAAACAAACTGATGAGGTTGTTCATGACCCCCGGACTTGAGCGCGACATTGTCGATCAACAGGCCTACGAGCACAATAAGGCCCGGCTGCATGAGCTCGGTCTCAAACTGCCACGCATTGCCGATCTGGCTGATCCTCGCAAGCGGTTGGCTGCCAAAGCGCAGGAAATTGTCGAAGTCGACCCGGATGCGCCGGACCCGCTCAATCTCTTCCGCGTTCATTGGCACAATGGACCGGACCGCTATCAACTGGTTGATGTGCCGGGCCATCTGGTCCTGCCCGAGGCATTGACCGGCGTATCGGCGAAAATCGTTGTGGCGCTCGGCAACCGATTTCCCATGATCAATGCCCATAAGGTACTCGCCGCCTATGGCTGCCTGATTCCGCGCCTGATGTCAGGCGCATTCGACATCACCCGGCATCGGGCAGTGTGGCCCTCGACTGGCAACTACTGCCGAGGCGGTGTAGCGGTCGCCAAACTGCTGGGCTGCCGCTCAGTTGCCGTCCTGCCGGAGGGCATGAGCCGGGAGCGGTTCAACTGGCTTGAGGAATGGGTGGTCGATCCCAGCGACATTCATCGCACGCCAGGAACAGAAAGTAATGTCAAGGAAATCTACGACGCCTGCCACGAGTTGGCCAAGGATCCGCAGAACCTGATCCTCAATCAGTTCGCAGAGTACGGCAATTACATCATCCATCGCGCCGTGACCGGCCCTGCTCTGGAACGAACCTTCTCGGCGCTAAGCGGCAACGGGCGCCTTAGGGCACGAGCCTTCGTGTGTGCGTCCGGTTCTGCTGGTACCCTGGCTGCGGGTGATCATCTCAAGCGATCGCTTGGCGTTCAGACTTGTGTCGTCGAGGCGCTTGAATGCCCGACGCTTCTCTATAACGGATATGGCGAGCACAACATTCAGGGGATCGGTGACAAGCACGTTCCGCTGATCCACAATGTCATGGGCACTGACTTTGTCATTGGTGTTTCGGATGCGGCGAGCGATGCCCTGAACTTGCTGTTCAACACGACCGCCGGCCGCGCCTACCTCGCAAATCACAAGCATGTCGATCAGAATATTCTCGCGGGCCTTGGCGATCTCGGGCTTTCGTCGATTGCCAATGTTTTGGGCGCGATCAAATATGCCAAGTACATGTCGCTCGGCGCGGACGATGTGGTGCTGACCGTCGCGACCGACGGCGCCTCCATGTATCATTCGGAAATGGCGACGGCGCAGAGCAAGCACTTCGGAGGCAGCTTTTCAGAGGTCGAGGCTGCAGAAGCCTATGGCCGTTATCTTCTTGGTGCAGCGATCGATCATGTCAGCGAACTGGGCCGCTTTGACTGCGAACGGATTTTCAATCTAGGCTACTATACCTGGGTTGAGCAGCAAGGAATCTCGCTTGATGATTTCGATCGCCGGCGCGACCAAGCCTTCTGGGACGGATTGATGGATTTGGTACCAATCTGGGATGAGATGATCGACAAGTTCAACTGAGCGCACCGCATGGGTCGATGCCCGAAAGAAACGCTCTGGGGTCTGTTGTGAAAGGCACTTGGCTTTCTGTCAGGCCGATCGCCAGGTCCTTCCCGGGACCGCTGCGAGAAGCTCCTTAGTGTACGATTCCTGCGGATCACTGAAAATTGCGGCGGTCGCACCAGTCTCGACAACCTCTCTATACCGCATTACTGCCAGTCTGTCGCAGACTTGAGCCGCCACGCGCAAATCGTGGGTGATGAAGATCATCGACAGAGCCATGCGTTCACGGATCTCGTCAAGAAGCTTCAGTATCTGTGCCTGGATCGAAACGTCCAGCGCCGAGACGGGTTCGTCCGCCACAAGCACATCCGGGTTCAAAGCCAGCGCGCGGGCGATACCGATGCGCTGGCGCTGACCGCCGGAAAACTCGTGCGGAAAGCGGTCGTATGCGCGCTCATCCAAACCAACGATAGAAAGCAACTCCCTCGCCTTCGCCTGCCCCTCTGCTGGTGACATGCCTTGAAGCAACGGGCCTTGCATTATGATTTTGCCGACCCGCGTACGGGGATTGAGTGATGCAAACGGATCCTGAAACACCATTTGGATACTGGAGCGAAAAGGGCGCATCGCCGCGCGGCCCAGCGGTCTCAAGTCCGTGCCGTTTAGCATGATTTTCCCGCTGTCGGCTTCTATCAGGCGGACAATGCAGCGCGCAACGGTGGATTTTCCGGATCCACTCTCGCCGACAATGCCGAGCGTCTCGCCATACCTGAGTTCGAGTGTTACATTACTGACGGCCTTGACAGTACGCTCTCCTGCGCCAAGACCAATGATGCTTCCTCCGCTTCGAAAGATTTTTGTTAGCCCATCAACCTGAAGTACCGGTTGGTCGGACTGGTTGCGGGGCGGGCGCGGCGTCAGGCTCGGGACGGCGGCGATCAACGCCTGCGTGTAAGAATGCTGCGGGTTGTTGAGGACCTCGTCAGCTCTGCCGGTCTCGACCAGCTTGCCCTGTTGCATAACCGCGACCCGGTCAGCGATATCGGCGACGACACCGAAGTCATGCGTGATGAAGAGAACGCCCGTGTTGTGCGCGGCCTGCATCTCCTTGATGAGTCTGAGGATTTGCGCCTGCGTGGTCACGTCGAGCGCGGTGGTCGGCTCGTCTGCAATGAGGATCTTTGGATCGAGAGCGAGGGCCATTGCGATCATCGCGCGCTGGCGCTGGCCGCCCGACAACTCGTGTGGATAGGCGCGCATGATGTGCTCCGGATCCGGCAGATGCACGTCGTGCAGCAAAGCAAGCGCGCGATGGCGTCGCTCCTTGCGCCGCATCGTCACATGGAAACGGAAAACCTCGTCGATCTGGTCACCGATGGTCATCACCGGGTTGAGCGCGGTCATCGGCTCCTGAAAGATCATCGAGATCGCGCTGCCGCGGATGTCACGCATGCGGGCGTCGGAGACGTTGACCAGGTCTTCACCTTCCATACGAATGCTGCCGTCGACCACCCGCACGTGAGGCTTCGGCAGCAAACCCATGACAGCGCGGGCAGTCAACGACTTGCCGGAACCGCTCTCGCCGACAATGCAGAGAACCTCGTTGGGAGCAAGATCAAAATCGGCGGCCTCGACGGCGTACTCGCGCTCGGAGCCCTCCGGCAAGCAGATATGCAAGCTGCGAATTTCGAGCAGGCTCATTGCCGCTCCCGCAATCGGGGGTTGAGGGCGTCGTTCAGCCCTTCGCCGACCAGGTTGATCGCCAGCACAGTGATCAGGATCGCGATGCCGGGAAATGTGACGACCCACCACGCCGAACGCAGCAGGGTGCGCCCTGCGCCCACCTGGAAACCCCAGCTCATTATGTTTGGATCGCCGAGACCGAGAAACGCAAGACCGCTCTCGATCAGGATCGCTGTGGCGACCATAAGCGAGCCGATAACAATGATCGGCGACAGGCAGTTTGGCAGGATCTCACCAAGCATGATCCGCACGTCGCTCATTCCCAGGGTATGGCACGCCTGCACGAACTCGCGATTCTTGAGCGAAAGGAACTCGCCGCGCACCAGCCGCGCCACGGCAGGCCAAGAGACAACGGCGATGGCTATGACAATACTCCTGATTGAAGGCTTCATGATCGCGACCAGCAGAATTGCAAACACGAAGGACGGGATGGTCTGGAACATCTCCGTGGTGCGCATCAGGAGATCGTCGATCTTGCCGCCATAATAGCCTGCGAGCCCGCCCACGATCGTGCCGAAGCCGACAGCGACAATGGTGGCGAGCAGGCCGATCAGAAGGGAGGTCTTCGCGCCATGTGCGATTCCCGCTGCCACATCACGCCCCAATGAATCGCTGCCCAGAAGAAAACCGTTCTCTCCCGGCGGTGACATGGCGCGACCCATGAGGCTGAATGGATCGTCGGGATAAATCAGGTGGGCAGTGGCGGCGAGCAAGATCACCAGCAACAAGACGATCAGCCCGGCCACTGCGGATCGGTTGCGCTTGTAGAGTTTCCAGAAATGTCGCATCAGGCCACTTCGATGCGTG
>JAEKFU010000070.1 GCA_016522385.1 Pseudomonadota bacterium | reverse complement strand
CTCGGTCGCGAAGGATCGAAGTATGGCATAGAGGATTTCCTCGAGATCAAGTACATCTGCATGGGCGGGCTGGAAAGCTGACGCCACCTGGAGAAAGACATGACGAGTAATCAATCATTGCACGATCGTCGCGGCGCGGCCGTGGCTCAGGGTGTTGCGTCGGCACATCCTTTCTACGCGGCGCGTGCCGAAAATGCTGAGCTGTGGGACGTGGAAGGCAATCGTTTCATCGATTTCGCTATCGGCATCGCCGTCTGCAATACCGGCCACTGTCATCCGAAAATCATGGCCGCAGCCAAGGCACAGTGCGACCTGTTTACGCATACCGCATTTCAGGTGAGCGCTTATGAATCCTACATACACCTTGCAGAGCGCCTTAACGAATTGGCACCGATTGAGGACGCGCGCTCGGTATTTTTCTCCACGGGTGCCGAGGCCGTCGAGAATGCGGTCAAAATATCCCGTGCTGCGACCGGTCGCCAGGGCGTTATCGCGTTCACAGGAGCATTCCACGGTCGAACCGAAATGGCGCGGGCGCTAACCGGCAAGATCGTTCCATACAAGGCAGGCGCGGGCGTGCCAATGCCGGCAATTTTCCATGCGGACTTCCCGGTGCCGCATCACGGTGTGACCGTCGAGGCCGCGCTAGCGAGTATCCAGAAGATCTTCAAGGTCGACATAGAAGCGAAAGACGTTGCCGCAATCATCATAGAACCGGTGCTCGGCGAAGGCGGCTTCTACCAAGCGCCGACTGAGTTCCTGCAGGCACTCCGCGGCCTTTGCGATGAGCACGGTATCGTTTTGATCTGTGACGAGATCCAATCGGGCTTCGGTCGCACCGGCAAGATGTTCGCGATCGAACACAGCAGTGTCGAACCCGACATCATCACGGTCGCTAAAGCGATCGCCGGCGGCTTCCCAGTCTCGGGCGTGGTAGGTAAAGAGTCGGTAATGAACGCCCTCGGCCCAGGTGGGCTCGGTGGCACCTACGGCGGCAACCCGGTTGCCTGTGCCGCCGCGCACGCCGCGATCACGGTGATTGAAGAAGAGAAACTCTGCGAGCGCAGTGCCGAGATCGGCGCACGCATGGTCGAACGGCTTGAAGCCATCAAGGCGCGCGATGACGTCACGCCGATCGGTGACGTACGAGGCCTTGGCGCCATGGTCGCGTTCGAGACAGTCGAGGAAAAAGGCGGCAACACGCCGAAACCCGAGGCGGCACTGGCGGTGGTTGCGAAGGCGCGTGAACTCGGCCTGATTATTTTGCCCTGTGGTTACTGGGGTAACACGGTTCGATTGCTCGCGCCGCTCACGATTCCGATGGAGCACCTTGAAGAAGGTCTCGATCTTCTCGAGCAGAGTCTCGAGCAAAGCCGCGTTGAAATTGCCGCGTGAACGGGTGACCGCCGGAGAGTAACGAACATGAGTTATCGAAAGAAGGACGCGGATCTTCCCGAGTTCGCAAAAGTCGAGCGTGACGAGATGCTGCGCGGCACGGGACTGGGCGAAGAAGGCATTCGCCGGCCGCAGATCGGCGTGGTCAGTTCCTGGGGCGAAGTGAATCCGGGTTCCGTTCATATCGACAGAATCAGCCGGGCCGTCAAAGACGGCGTCTGGGCGGCGGGCGGTACGCCGCGGGAGTTCGTCATCAGCTCGATCTGTACCTCGATGGCGGGTCACGACAACTACCACCTGCCGCATCGCGACCTGGTCGCGAGCTACATCGAAACCGTGGCAATGACCAACTTGTTCGACGCAATGGTCTTTGTACCTGTATGCGACGATGTCGTTCCAGGACACCTGATGGCGCTCGCGCGTATCGACTTGCCGTCCATCGTTGTCACCGGCGGTTATATGAGCGTCAACCGTCATCATGGCAAGCCGATCGACCCACTCAAGGTCGCCAACAAGCACTTCAACGATCTCAAGGAAGGTCGTACGACCCCGAGGGATTTCGAAGAAATCAAGGAGCGAGGCTGCAGAGGCACGGGTGCCTGTCCTGTTATGGGTACCGCGAACACGATGTCGTCGATGACCGAGGCACTCGGTCTGTCACTGCCCGGCACTGCCGCGACCCCTGGCGCTGATTCGCGGTTGCAGCGCATTGCATTCGCAGCGGGCCAACGCGTGCTTGACCTGCTCGTGGACGACGTTCGTCCCTCTCAGATTCTGACCGAGGAGGCCTTCCGAAACGCAATTCGAGTACTGATGGCAACCGGTGGCTCAACCAATGGTGTCTTGCATTTGCAATCCATCGCGTCAGAACTCGACATGGACCTTTCGCCAAGCATGTTCAACGAAGTCAGCCGCTCGACGCCGTTTATCTGTGGCATATCGCCAAATGGCGCGGGCCTAATGCAGGACCTCGACGAAGCCGGCGGAATTCCGGCGGTCATGAAAGAACTTGAAGAGGTTCTCGACACAGAGGTAATGACCGTGACCGGCCAGCCGCTGAGCGAGACACTAAAGGAATCCCCATCGGGCGACGGAAAGATAATCAAGACGATGTCCGATCCACTGGCAAAAGAAGGCGGCCTGCTCTTCCTGGAGGGATCGCTTGCCCCGGACGGTGCTCTGGTAAAACGGTCGGCTGTGCCCAAGAGCATGTTCAAGCATGAGGGGCCCGCGCGCCTATTCGAGACAGAGGACGATGCGAGCAACGCCCTCATGGCCGGAGAAATCGCGGAAGGCTCAGTTGTCATTGTTCGCGGCATGGGACCTGCGGGTGATCCTGGTATGCGGCTGTTACAGCGCTTCCTGTGGATGTCAGCGGCCAAGGGGATGAGCGACAAGATCGCTTTCCTGACCGATGGGCGCTTCTCCGGCACCAATATGGGCTGCGCCGTCGCTCACATCTCACCGGAGTCCGCCGTAGGCGGTCCGCTGGCGCTCGTCGAAGATGGGGACACTGTGTCGATCGACGTCGAGAACGCAAAACTGGATCTGCTTGTCGATGAAGTGGAAATGGAGCGTCGACGTCAATCCTGGCAGGTGCCGGAGCCGCGCATCAAGAAAGGCTATCTGTCGATCTACTCACGCAACGTCAATAAGACCTCGAGAGGTGCCTCGCTTAAGTACGGTTAGGAGGCAGTTGGCGTGTACTCTGGTCGGATTTCGCGGGAGAATACAGGATAAGAATTGGGCCGAAACCGAGCTATCTTTTGTGACCAGTTTTGACGGTGACCAACAGAATCCGTCTTGTAAGGGGTTAATCGGTGTTGAGGCAGATAGGCTGTTTCCTAATATATTTCAGTAGGATACCGATTCAGGCCGATCGAACCCAATCAACACATTAGACAGGTTTAGTGCTCCGAAGGCAGGGGTCACAGGTTCGAATCCTGTCGGGCGCGCCAGTAAACAAAAGGTGTTAACCGGTCACATGGTTTACACCTTGTTCCGGACACATGGTTAACACTTTGTCCGGTGTGAACGGATTGGGGCCGGGTTCCACCCGGCCCCTTTCATTATCGAAGTATCCCAGGTCATAGTCGAGGAAGCTCACCAGCCAGATTTGCTCCTCGACCTCTCTGACGCCCACGGTTTGGCCGGCGAAGGCAGTCGAGAGGTTGATTTTGCGTCGGCCGATGCAGATGCGACCGCAGCTGGTGACGCGGATGGCGCGATCGTGGAACGGATAGTCCGGCTCTCCGGGCGGCTCATAGACGCGCGCCGAGGGTGTATACAC
>JAEKFU010000062.1 GCA_016522385.1 Pseudomonadota bacterium | reverse complement strand
CTGGGGCGCAACTCAAAGTTCGTCGACTGGGAACAACGGACTTCTCACTGGGTGACAGAGTGTAACACCGATCTGATCGAAGACGTACTTGCATCGATGCTGGATCATGGCGAACCACTCTACATCTACCCAGCCCACACACTGAAAATTGCGACCGCGTTGAAAGAAGAACTCGCACTCAATCCTGATGCACCATGGAAGTCAGTGGCGCTCGCCGCGCTCAACCGGTTTGTCAACGAGCCGATGAAAAAGAAACATATTCGCCGAGTGGTCACGCAAGCAAGCCGGTTTGTTGAGTTGGAGGGATAGAGCTGGGCGACCAACTCGTGGCCGGACCGCTAGCCAAGAGTTCAAGACGTAGCTACTGAAAATTAGGCGCATCCATGGAAGAGGTTCGTTCTTGGCCAAAAACTGCCTGTCCGGCCTAATTTTTTGTGCCGCAGCTCAGATCGAATGTACCAAATATACGTCGGCTGCAAGGGCGGATTTTGACCCCAAAACTTTCCTATGTTCCAGGGTAGGTGTTCGCAGCGTTTCGAGATTGATTTCTGTTTGATCTTCCTGAGCTTTTTCGCTCTTTTGAAAGTTAAGATCATGATCGCTCATCGTAGTCCAACCTGTTGCGACAACTTCATCATTTGAGAGGGTGGCTATCGCAAGAAATATCGCATCAGCTCGCCTTTATTGTTTCCTGGCATTCCTGACAGCAACAACTCAGGACGCGCTTGCCGAGAACGTGACGCCCATGTGTTTCGATGAGATTAGAAAATATGCTTCGGAACAAGGCATTCAGTTCGACCCGGTCCGCGTAACGTTTGCCGCCCGCTGGGTCGGGGCAGGCCATGAGGAGAGTCAACTGCCTGGGGTCACCGTGCGCATTCCGGTAAAGTCCTGCGGCTCAACTTTGGCCTTGGACATGACCAGTAGCTGCGAAATCACAAAGAGTCGGGGCGAAGGCGAATGCGCGAAAACATTTCCGCTTAATTTTCACTGATACTACAGCCTAGACCAGATCTGCCAAGTTGCTCAGACAGGCAACGCTTTACCGTTAGGCACGTTCTTGCGAAAGAGTAGCAAATTGGCTTACGCTCAACAATTGCAGCAATCTTGAACTGAGCGCATGGTCCGGCAGACTTGCGGTAGACCGTGCAACATTCCTTGCCGGACCCACCAGAATGATCTGCGCACTGCGAATTGCCGTGCTGCGATAGGGAGGATTAAATGAAACATCTTACTAGCAAGCTACATATTGGACGCCGCGAGTTTCTGTCGGTCAGCACAGCAGCCATGTCGGTCGCTGCAACTGGCGCCATGCCTAAATTCGCTTTTGGCGCCGAGAAGACCGTTAAGATTGGATTTCTTGCGCCGTTGACCGGCGCGGTTGCCGCATGGGGCAAGCCAGGTCTTGACGGTTGCAAGATCTGGGCAGACTGGGTCAACGCAGCTGGCGGAATTAAGGTTGGCGGCGATAGCTACAAGGTCGAATTCATTGGTTACGACAATGAGTATGATCCTGGCAAGGCGCGGGCTGGGGCAGCCAAACTGATCAAGGAAGATGGTGTCAAGTTCATCATGATGCTGGGTGGTGACACGTGGCCGGGCGTCCAGCCGCTTGCCGAAAAAGAAGGCATGATGGTCTCAACATTGCTGCCCTCTGATCTGACGCCGGACACCAAAACGCTGATAGCCCCATGTGAGGTTCATCCGATTTACAATGTCACCGGTGTGGAGTGGTTGGCTGAGAACAAGCCGGATGCAAGAAAGGCGGTGATCTGTGCGCAAGACGATGCGCTCGGCAAACCGTCGGTGGCAACGTATCTTGCTGCGTTTGAGGCGGCCGGCATCGAGGTGATTGATGATCCGCTGTTTTTCGATCCTGCGACGACCGATTTTGCACCCGTGATGACCCGGCTCTTGTCGAAGAGCCCGGACATCCTGTGTCTCGATACCTGTTATGCCGACTATGTGCACCCGTTGTGTGAACAGGCGTTCCAGCAAGGTTTCAAAGGGACGATGATTTCCTGCACGGCGGACTTCTATCCGAAGATTATCGAAAAGACGTCGAAGGAATTCATGGAAGGCTTCATCTTCCAGTTTCCGGATTTCGATGACCCGGCCCTCAATGACCCGCGTGTCAATTTCGCCAAGCCGAATGAGTTCTATGCCGAGTACGCCAAGCGTTATGGCGAGGCGGAATGGGGTGCAGTGTCCTGGGAATACGCGTCGATCATGGATTTGTGGGCCGATGCGGCCGGCAAGGCCGGAACGGTTGAGCCTGGGGATGTCCTGGTGGCCATGAAATCCGGCGGTAAAGGCAAACATGCCTTCGGCGATGCGGACTGGTGGGGCAAGGAGTTGTTCGGTATCGACAACGCGCTGGTCGGCAACTGGCCCGTCGTGGTGATTGAAAATGGCAAGGCGGTGATCAAGGAATACAGATCCATTCCGGCTTGGTGGGACAAGCACAAGGATCTCATGATCAAGCATTTCACAGCGCTTGGGCAAATGTGGGCCCAGCGCGGATAGACCCGCCGGAAGAGATATTGCTCAAATCACCCTCTGTAGCTTCCTAAACCCTTTTCCCTCCATACCAGCGAGGGGAAAGGGTTTTCTCTCTCGAAATGTCTAGAGCGTTTCTTTCTCATGTGGAATCATTTGACCGCGTTTCTGCGTCTGCTGGCTAGGCATGCTTCGCGCCGTGGTCTGGTTGACCACAAGCGGAG
>JAEKFU010000673.1 GCA_016522385.1 Pseudomonadota bacterium | reverse complement strand
GATGGACGCAACCAGCAAGATGAGAAAAGCCGTAACCCAAGGAATAACGACGTGACCGACGTAGTCCTTCAGATTTTGGATCTCAATAAGAGCTTTGATGGTTTACATGCGACACGGCACGTCAGCCTGGATGTACGGGAACGTGAAACCCATGCCGTCATCGGGCCTAATGGTGCCGGCAAGACGACGCTCATTTCACAATTGTCGGGGAGTCTCAAGCCGGACGGCGGGCAGATCTTGTTCAAGGGCCGCGACATAACACAGATGCCTGAGCACAAACGCTCCTTGTTCGGAATGGCCCGTTCCTTCCAGATCACCACGCTGTTAATGTCGATGAGCGCGCTCGACAACGTTGCCTTAGCGGTGCAGGCACATGATGGCCATTCGTTCCGGTTCTGGAGCCCGGCCCGCAATGACAGCAAGCTGCGGAGGCCAGCCTTCCAGGTGCTCGAACAGGTCAGGCTCGCTGATCGAGCACACGATCTGGCATCAATGCTGTCCCACGGCGAACGCCGGCAGCTGGAGATTGCGGTCGCATTGGCTTGCGCGCCCGACCTATTGTTGCTCGATGAACCCATGGCCGGCATGGGATCGGAAGAGTCGGCACGCATGGTGAAAACCCTGCGGGACGTCAAGCAAGACCGATCCATCCTGCTGATCGAGCACGACATGGATGCGGTTTTCGCGCTCGCCGACCGGATTTCGGTGATGGTCTACGGCGAAGTCATCGCTACCGGCACGCCTGAAGAAATCCGCGCAAACGAAGACGTCCGGCGCGCCTATCTGGGCGAGGAATAACTATCGATCTTGAGACCGCCATCGAATCGGCTTGAGCCACCTGCGGCTTGACGGTTTGCGCGAATATCAACTTGCTTAGATCTCCCGGTGCACACGTATTGCACAACCAGCCCTTTAAACACTTGAATAATAACGCCTTTATGTCCAACCCATCATGGGGGCAACGCGGAAACGGCGCTGTGAAACGTGCGGTCGCGTGGCCGTACTAACCCAAGTTCTTTGCACCAGATCGTGCAAATGGCGCACACGAAACGAAGAACTTCGCATGACGAACAAAAACAGCGCGACTTGCCATCATCTCTGTTTGAGGCGCCGTGGAGGCTCACGTGAGCTTAGAGGCTCGTTGTTATTGATCTACGTCCGCAGAGCATATCAACCAGACCGGGCGCTCTCTAGAACCTTGATACCAATGTGATCCAATTGGAAGTGCGGTCTAGTTGCAAGACCGGTCGTCACCGCCGATAGGCCAATATGGCAAGTGAATGCCGTTCCGGATACCGCAGCCGTTGAATTGGCGGGACAAACTCAGTCGAACTCCAAGAGCAGATCCTTGGCATCAACCTGAGTTCCGACCGGGGCGGTTACGGCTTTGATAGTTCCTGCGCGATCTGCGTGGATAGATGTTTCCATCTTCATGGCCTCGATCACTAGTAGAACATCACCCTCGCTCACTTTTTGGCCCGGAGAAACTGCTACGGAAGAAACCAGACCCGGCATCGGTGCTGGGACATGATCCGGGTTGTTCGGATCAGACTTTGGATGAGATGCTAACTCCCCGGATACCGAACGGTCCGGCACGCGGATCGATCGAGGTTGGCCATTGAGCTCAAAAAACACACGACGATTGCCCTCATCATCGACCTCGCCGATGGTCTGGCAGCGTATGTGCAGGCGTTTGCCTGGTTCCAAGTCGACACCAATTTCCGTCCCCGGCTCCATACCGTAGAAGAAATTCAGTGTCGGGAGGATTTCTACCGGCCCATAATTTCGGCGCCGGGCCGCGTAGTCTTGAAATACAGTCGGATACATCACGTATGAGTTCAACTCCTCTGCTGTGAGCTTGCGCTGTGCCGCTTTCTGGGCACCTTTGAGAAGTTGATCAAAATCTGCTGGTCCCAGCGTCGCGCCGGGACGGTCAAGAGATGGCATTTTGCCTTTCAATACTTTCTTCTGAAGCGCCTTTGGAAAGCCATTTGGCGGCTGGCCGAGATCGCCCTTGAAGAAGCTCACTACCGATTCTGGAAAGGCAATTTCCTTATCCGGATCTTCAACCTCTTTGCGTGTGATCCCTGCAGAGACCATCAAGAGCGCCATGTCGCCGACCATCTTCGAGGATGGTGTGACTTTGACAATGTCGCCAAGCATGTCGTTTACATCGGCGTAAGCTCTTGCGATCTCGTGCCATCTGTTGGCAATGCCGAGAGAACGGGCCTGCTCCTTGAGATTTGTGAACTGACCGCCCGGCATCTCATGTAGGTAGACCTCCGATGCCCCTGCCCTTAGATCAGGTTCAAACGCAGCATATTGGTCGCGCACTTGTTCCCAGTAGTCGGAGAATACGCGGATGTCCGCTGCGCTGAGGCCGGTTTCCCTTTCAGTGTTCTGAAGAGCTTCGACGAGAGATCCTAGATTTGGTTGCGAGGTCAGACCGGACAATGAATCCATTGCCGCATCCGCCGCATCCACCCCCGCATCCGAGGCCGCGAGCACTGTGGCTGCCGAGATGCCGGAGGTGTCGTGCGTATGCAAATGGAGCGGTAACCCTGTTTCTTGCTTGAGTGCTGGAACCAAAATGGATGCAGCAGAGGGTTTGAGGAGACCGGCCATGTCTTTGAGCGCGATAACGTGCACACCGGCCTGAGTCAGCTCGCGGGCCATCTTCACGTAGTAGTCGAGATTGTAAGTGCCACGAGATCTGTCGAGTAGATCACCCGTATAGCAAATTGCGCCTTCGCATAACTTTCCCGCGGCGCAGATCGCGTCTATCGCGACCCGCATGTTTTCGACCCAGTTCAGGCTGTCAAATACCCGGAAGACGTCAATTCCGCTTTCTGCAGCCTGCGCCACGAACCGCTGGACAATGTTGTCCGGATAGCTTGTGTAACCCACTCCATTCGATCCCCGGAAGAGCATCTGCAACAGATGGCTTGGCATAGCCTCGCGCATTTTCCGCAGCCGATCCCACGGACATTCATCGAGGAAGCGCATCGCCACGTCAAACGTCGCGCCGCCCCAGCATTCCAGTGAGAACAACCCCGTCAAATGGGATTCATAGTCAGGTGCAATTGCCGTCAGGTCGTATGTCCGAACGCGTGTCGCCAGAAGCGACTGGTGCGCATCCCTCATGGACGTGTCGGTAAGCAACAAACGGTTCTGCTTTAGCATCCAGGTTGCCACGGCTTCCGGCCCGTACTGATCCAGAATCGATTTTGCGGTTGTAACTGGCGGCTGACTGGCACCGAGACCGCCTGGAAGTGACGGTGTGCCAACGTGACGAGGTGGTCTGGGACGACCAGTGACGTCCCGCTGCCCGTTCACATTGACGTCGGCAATGTAGCGCAGAAGCCGGGTCGCCCGGTCACGCCGTTTCGGAATTTCGAACAGTTCCGGTGTCTCATCGATGAACCTGGTGGTGTAATCCATCGCCTTGAAGGCTGGATGATTGATCAGGTTTTCAACAAAGGTGATATTGGTTGCAACGCCCCGGATGCGAAACTCACGCAATGCCCGGTCCATGCGCGCGATAGATTCCTCCGGAGTTGGAGCCCATGCGGTGACTTTCTCCAGAAGTGAATCGTAGTACCGCGTGATGACAGCACCGGAATAGGCAGTGCCGCCATCAAGTCGGATGCCGAACCCGGTCGCGCCCCGATAGGCGGAGATGCGGCCATAGTCGGGCACAAAATTATTCTCCGGATCTTCCGATGTAATTCGGCACTGCATTGCGTGGCCGTGGAGTTCGATATGGTCCTGATTTGGGACGCCGCTTTCTTCAACATCGCCAATCAACGCTCCTTGGGCGATGCGAATCTGAGCCTTTACAATGTCTATGCCAGTGACCTGTTCGGTAACGGTGTGCTCGACCTGAATTCGCGGGTTGATCTCGATGAAATAGAACTCGCCGGTATCTGCATCCATTAGGAATTCGGCGGTGCCGGCATTCTGATAACCGGCCTTTTTGGCAATCCGGACGGCGGCATCGCACAGCTGATTTCGCTGTTCGTTGCTCAGATAGGGTGCAGGCGCGCGCTCAACGACCTTCTGGTTTCGGCGTTGGATCGAACAATCGCGCTCCCAGAGGTGAACTATGGTGCCCTTGGTGTCGCCAAGCAGCTGGACTTCAACATGGCGGGCGTGGCGGACAAGCTTTTCAAGAAATACTTCGCCATTGCCGAATGCGTTTTCCGCCTCACGGCGGCCTGCGTAGACATTTTCAACCAGACCGGCCTCGTTCTCGATGACGCGCATACCTCGGCCACCGCCGCCCCAGCTTGCCTTCAGCATAACCGGAAAGCCGATGCCCCTTGCGAGCTGCAAAAGCTCCGCATCATCATCTGGCAGCGGTCCGGTTGCTGGCATCACCGGCGTGCCCGCCGAGACGGCTACTTGCCGGGCCGAAACCTTGTTGCCAAGCGAGCGCATAACGTTAGGCGGTGGTCCAATCCATGTCATTTGCGCAGCAATGACAGCTTCAGCGAATTCTGGCTTTTCCGAAAGGAACCCATATCCCGGATGGATCGCGTCAACATTCGCATTCTTCGCAATTCGGATAATGTCCTCGATTTCCAGATATGCTCCAACTGGCCCGAGACCCTCACCAACGCAGAAAGCCTGATCCGCCTTGAATCGGTGCAAAGATAGTTTGTCTTCTTTCGCGTAGATCGCAACCGTGCGGATGCCGAGCTCATTGGCTGCACGTAATACACGGATAGCGATCTCACCTCGATTGGCGACGAGTAGCTTCTTGATCTTCATGGCAGCGCTCGCACTTTGCTGAGTCCCCGGCATCTGCCCAAGAACTAACGATCAGATCAATTTGCCTTCAGGCACAATTGGTGAATACATTCTGCCAGAAGCATGTGCTGGCTGCGAACGGTGATTTGCAACTGACCAATTTGCGCTCAAACCAGCCGGCTTTGACCGTAACCTCCGCTGGCAGATCAATAGCGGGCGCCTTCCCTAAGGACGACCTGCAGAATTTACAATATATGAGTGTGACGCTGGGCAGTTAACCGCGCCCCAGTAGCGTCATATCGCTTGTGCATTTACACGAGATCGTGGCTTCACTTGCCGACACGTGTGCTACCATTGTCGAGCAAGACGGTCGCATTATTTAGGATGAATTTCCAATAACGGCACACTATGGACACACTTGTAGAGGAAAGCGCGCACGCTGCGCGTGAAGCTGTTGAAACTGTCGTTGTTCGTCTCGCTGGAGATTCCGGCGACGGTATCCAGGTCGTCGGCGCCCAGATCGGCCTGGCCAGTGCGCTGTCCGGCAACGATCTTGAGACGTTTCCCGACTTCCCAGCGGAGGTGCGCGCACCCGTCGGCACGACTTATGGCGTCTCAGCCTATCAGATCCACTTCGGTGGCCGATCGATCAAGACCATTGGTGATGAGGTGGATGTGTTGGTGGCCCTCAATCCGGCTGCGCTGAAGACAAATCTCGCTACGTTAAAGAACGGCGGTATTGTTCTCATTGATGCCGGTGCCTTCACGTCACGCAACATCGCGAAGGCCGGCTATGAAACATCTCCGCTAGAAGACGACTCGCTCGGGCCGTATCAGTTGTTTGCGCCCGATATCTCCAAATTGACGATGGAAAGCGTCAAGGAAAGCGGCCTCAACAAAAAGGCCTCACTGCGGTGTAAGAACTTTTGGGCGCTGGGTCTTGTCTATTGGATGTTCGATCGCAAGCGTCAGCCGACGCGCGACTGGCTGAACCAGAAATTCGCGACTAACCCTGATGTCGCAAACGCCAATATCGCCGCGCTTGACGCCGGCCATGCCTATGGCGAAACCGTCGAGGCAACTGGCGAGATTGCCGGATACACAGTGCAGCGGATCGACATGGCACCGGGCCTCTACAGGTCGGTCACCGGGTCGGAAGCCCTTGCTTGGGGCCTAGCGGCCGCGGCTGAGTTGTCAGGCCGCAAGCTGGTGTTTTCCTCATACCCGATTACACCCGCATCACCGGTGCTACATACCCTCGCTCGGCTTAGGGACATCGGTGTGGTCACGTTCCAGGCCGAAGATGAGATTGCGGCAGTCTGCGCAGCCATTGGCGTTGCCTATGCCGGCGGGCTCGGTGTGACATCAAGCTCAGGTCCCGGTATCTCGCTTAAGCAGGAAGCGATGGGTCTGGCGGTCTCTACGGAACTGCCGCTGATCATCGTCAACACCCAGCGCGCCGGCCCCTCGACCGGCATGCCGACAAAGACGGAGCAATCCGATCTGAACCAGGCTTTGTATGGCCGCCATGGCGAAAGCCCAATACCGGTGCTCGCCGCCCGCTCACCGGCCGACTGTTTCGACGTTGCCGTCGAAGCGGCGCGAATCGCGCTCTGTTTTATGACGCCGGTCATCCTGTTGTCGGACGGTTTCATTGCCAATGCGTCGGGCCCCTGGAAGCTGCCTGATCTCAGCAAGCTGCCACGCATTGAGGTTAGCAATCACACCGATCGGGAGGGCTTCCATGCTTTTCTGCGCGATCCTGAAACCCTTGCCCGCGCCTGGGCCGTTCCGGGTACGCCGGGCTGCGAACACCGGATCGGCGGCATCGAAAAAGACTTTTCCACTGGCCACATCTCTTATGATCCGGACAATCACCAAAAGATGACCGATGTCCGGGCAGCGAAAGTCGCAGGGATCGCCGCTTCCGTACCGGCGCTTGCGCCCGATCAAGGCGAGGCCGACGGCGACCTCGCTGTCATCGGTTGGGGCTCCACTTACGGACCAATTTCCCGTGCCGTGACGAACGTTCGCGCTCGTGGACATCGGGTGTCTCACGTGCATTTACGCCATCTGCGCCCATTTGCCAGCAACCAGCAAGAACTGCTGGCCGGCTTCAAACGTGTTCTGGCGCCGGAGATGAATGCCGGCCAGCTTGTCAGACTGATGCGGGCCGAAGGCTGCACCCGTATCGAAGGATTGAGCAAAGTAACCGGAAAGCCGTTTCTGGTACGTGAAATCGAGGCGGCAATTTTTGCCCGTTTGGAGACGACCGATGAATGAACTGACAATGCAAAGTGCATTGACGCCCGCCGATTTTGCCACCGATCAGGAAGTACGCTGGTGCCCAGGCTGCGGTGACTATGCAGTGCTGAAAGCAGTCAAAACCGTGCTCGCAGATGTCGGCGCAAAGCGTGAGAACACTGTGTTCATCTCCGGCATCGGCTGCGCGGCGCGCTTTCCATATTATATCGATACATATGGCTTTCACACCATCCATGGCCGTGCACCGGCAGTCGCAACGGGGGTGCTGCTGGCCAATCCCGATCTCGACGTGTGGGTGATCACCGGCGACGGCGACGGGTTGTCGATCGGCGGCAATCATCTGATGCATGTCCTGCGGCGCAATGTGAATTGCCAAATTTTGCTGTTCAACAATGAGACCTACGGCCTCACGAAGGGACAATATTCTCCGACGTCACGGGTTGCAACGCGCTCACCGTCGACACCGTCCGGCAGTATCGATCACCCGGTCGACCCGACCCAGTATGCGCTCGGGTGCGGGGCAAATTTCGTTGCCCGCGCCGTCGACACACAAGTCAAGCAGCTGGTCGAAATCCTGAAAGCGGCCTACCGCCATCCCGGTGCAGCCTTCGTGGAGATTTTTCAGAATTGCATCGTCTTTAACGAAGACGTGTTCGACGATTTCACCGCCCGTGCCAATGTGGCGGATAACCAGATCCAGGTGGAAGACAGTGCACCGCTGGTCTATGGCGTCGACGGCGACCGCGCGCTTGCGTTTGATGCGGACGCGTTAGGACTAAAGACAATCGATATGAGAGCGGACAGCCCCACGAGCGCTCTCGTCCATAACGCTAAAAACCGTAACTTAGCTTTTGCACTTGCGCGTATGGCCCGCCCAACGTTCCCGATGGCCACCGGAATTCTCTACGACAACCCCGGGCCAGTCTATGAGGTCGAGATGGCGAATGTCGGATCGGCGGTTCGTCAAGATGGCAAGAGCCTGCAGGATGTAATGCACGCCGGCTTCACCTGGACGGTCGGTGAAACCTCCTAAACGCCGATCATTGCCCGTGTAAAGCCGGATGCGGCGGGCATTAGTTCGTGATCACTTTGGACTAATCTGGATCTTGGCAGACACTCGAGTAGGGTCGTTTCTGATAGAATCATCTGAAATGTGAAGCGTCTTGCAACATATTGAGTTCGATTAGGCCTCGTTTAGTGAAAATCGCGCGAATTCGGGATGATGCGGACATTGCGCGGGTGGCGGCGGGGGTTGGGGC
>JAEKFU010000644.1 GCA_016522385.1 Pseudomonadota bacterium | reverse complement strand
CCTTCTTGACGAGCATCGTGATCAACTGTGCGACTATGTCGTTGAATTTGCCGAAGCTTCGCTGAAGACGACAGCCGAAGATTTCCTCAAGGCCGATGAAGCGGCCATCGAGATGTATCGAACCCTGGGACCCATGCTCGAGAAGTTTGACGTGTTTGTTTGTCCGACATTGTCGGTGCCGGCACCGGTTGCCGAGAATAGCCAGTTGAATGCCAAGGTTGTTCTCAATGGCGTTAAGCAGGACATGCTGGCGCAGGACTGGGAGATCACCCGTCTGTTCAACATGCTGAGCCGGTGTCCGGTCCTGAGCGTGCCGAGCGGATTTGCCGGCACCGGTGTGCCCACCGGCATCCAAATTGTCGGCCGGCCCTACTGGGATGAAACAGTGTTTGAGACGGCCATGGCTCTAGAGAAGGCCGCACCGTGGTTTGCCACGTCTGACGCACGGCCGTCGTTTGACATCGTCACGTAAGCGACGCCGTTCAGCGAATTGTGAAGGGAGATGCACAAATGACCCGTGACCCACGCTACGACATTCTGTTTGAACCGATGAACATTGGTCCGGTCACTGCAAAAAACCGCTTCTATCAGGTGCCGCATTGCAACGGTGGCGGTTACCGCGACCCATCGGCTGCAGCGGAGATGCGCAAGATCAAGGCCCAAGGCGGTTGGGGCGTTGTGTTCACCGAACAGTGTGAAATGCACCATACATCGGAGATCACACCGTTCATCGAGTTACGGCTTTGGGACGATGCCGACATCCCGATGCTGGCCAAGATGGCGAGCAATATCAAGGACAACGGAGCGCTGGCGGGGATCCAGCTTGCCTATTCGGGTATCAACGGACCCAATCTCTATTCGCGCGAAGTGCCATTGGCGCCAACGGCACTGCCGATCCGTACGTTCACCAACGACCCCGTACATGCGCGCGCGATGGACAAGCAGGACATCAAGGATCTCAGGCGCTGGTTCGTCAATGCCTTCAAGCGTTCGCGCACAGCCGGGTTCGACCTGGTTTGTCTCTATGGCGCGCATGGCTTTGGCATCTTTCAGCACTTTCTTTCAACGGCCACCAATCAGCGTAGCGATGAATATGGCGGCAGCCTTGAAAACCGCTCACGGTTCGTGCGCGAAGTGGTTCAGGACGCTCGCGAAGCGATCGGCGATACGATGGGAATTACCTTGCGCGTTTCACTAGATGAGACAATCGGCGATCTCGGGTTCTCGAATGCGGAGGTGCGCGATTTTGTGGAAATGCACGGCGATCTGCCGGACCTTTGGGACCTTGCCCATGGCGCTTGGGAAGATTGTTCCGGACCGTCGCGGTTCAAGGAGGAAGCTGCGCAACAGGAACTGGTTGAGGGTATCAAGAAGTTGACCAGCAAACCGATTGTCGGCGTCGGTCGCTTCACATCACCCGATGTAATGGTCAAGCAGATCAAGTCGGGCACTCTTGATTTCATCGGATGTGCACGACCTTCCATTGCCGATCCGTTCTTGCCAAAGAAAGTGGAAGAAGGCCGGATTGAGGATATACGCGAGTGCATTGGCTGCAACATCTGCATCACCGGTGACATGACAATGTCGATCTCGCGCTGCACGCAGAACCCGACATTCATGGAAGAGTGGCGCAAGGGCTGGCATCCGGAAGAAATGCAGCCAAAGGGTGACAGCGAAAGCGTACTGATCGTTGGCGCAGGTCCCGCCGGCATGGAAGCCGCGCGCGCTTTGGGTTTGCGTGGCTACCAGGTTGCATTGGCCGAGGCCGGTACTGAAATCGGTGGCCGGGTCAGGCGCGAATGCAAATTGCCCGGCCTTAGCGCGTGGGGGCGGGTCAAGGATTACCGCGAATATCAGCTGAGCCAGATGGCCAATGTCGACATCTATTTCGACAGTGAGCTTTCAGCAGACGACATTGTAGAGTTCGGCTTCGAAAATGTGGCGGTGGCAACGGGTTCAAGCTGGCGGCGTGACGGCGTTGCCCGTTCTCACGTCGTGCCAATGCCAATTGCCGAAGGTGTTGCGATCTATACGCCGGAAGACCTGATGGACGGAAATGTGCCTAAAGGCAGGGTCGTGCTGTTCGACGACGATCACTACTACATGGGCGGTGTCCTGGCCGAGCTGTTGGTTCAAGGCGGAGCGCTGGTGACACTCGTAACACCAGCCGCCTTTGTCTCTGAATGGACGAACAACACACTGGAGCAGACGGCCATTCACAGGCGCCTCGCCGAAATGGGGGTCGACATTCAACTCAACCGCACCGTTGCCGAAGTGACGGCGGGTGGCGTGACGACGGCATGCACCTTCACCGAGCGCACAAGCGACATGGTGGCCGACGCCGTGGTCCTCGTCACATCGCGGACCGGAAACGATGGCGTCTGGCAAGACTTGAAGACCCGCGAGGAAGATTGGCAGGCCGCCGGGATCAAATCGGTCAAGCTCATAGGTGACGCGGCCTCACCGGGACCGATCGCCTGGGCCACCTATGCCGGTCACCGTTATGCCCGTGAGCTGGATGAACCAGACATCGGTGACGCGATGCCGTTCCGGCGTGAGATTGCGCAACTGTCTGCATGATTTGGCGGCTTTGCCAATCTGTCCACCCGTAGGGGTGCACTCCAAACAATGGTCCGTTGAGGGTCAAACTTGAGACGTTTCAGCCCATGCCCTGAAGAGTCCGTTATCGGCCTGTGAGCAGACGAAATCGTTGCGAAATCGTCCACGAGAATTTCGAATGTCGGTTATCGGGTGAACAACGGACACCTTGCGAACGGGGTCAACACTTCCGTTTCGTGCCAGCAGCCGAGACATCCTCAGATAGGCCACGCTACCTACAATGCTTGCTGGCGAAGCGTTGTCGTTTTCGTTCGATGCCTTGCGCGTTTGGACGAACCGGAAGCGCAAGCAGCCAATTTCACCTGCCGCGAACTTCGAAGGGCCGGCTACGATTGTTCCCGGCACCGGCCCGTCGTTGGACATCGGCACAAACAATAGTGGTCTTTCAAAGCCTTCGCCTCAGATACTCCAGTTGCGACGCGGCTTTGAGGGATGGACGTTACTCACGGCAATCGATTACGAGGTCTTGTCCGCGCTCAACCCGGTTAAATCGCCAGACTGTATCGGCACGACACTTCCATTCAATCTGGACATGCGTGGTGTGCCTGGCGATTTCCGGCTCGGTGCAAAGATCGTCGTTGACCTCGAATTTGCACAATTCTTTCGTTCCACAATGAGATTCAATGCGGTCCTTTGCGTTGCACCTCGGCCGCTGACTCGGGTCTGCGAGGCTGCGTAGATCGGCCCTTCTTACCATGAACGGTGTTCCAGCAGTTCCCGGTGCCCGGCTCGAGTCCGGACACAGCACGAGCGATCCATCTATCGTCTCAAGCACTCGAGTTCCGGGATATCTTTTGCCAAAGCTCCTGCATGCAGCATCGGCTCTCTTGCTTGTCGCGTTTGCCGTTGCCACCCCAATCACGAAGAGAACCGCGTAGTCCTGCTTGCTGCAGCCGGACACAAACGGCATCGGGCGGCCCGGGTCGACAGGAAAGTCGGCCCTTCTCACGCTGTTGGGTGTGCACTCTGCATTTGCCGATGCAGGCCGGTAGCGCGCCGAGCGGCACGGCAGGTGGGTCACATCGTACAGTTTGGCACCGAAATCGAGCTCCCATCGCATGGCGCCTTGATTGTCCATGGGATGAACAGTCAGCACGGACAGCGCTTTACGGTCGCCCGTCACCAGGTACTTGCCGGGCGATAGCGAAAATTCCGGCTTTTCCATGATCAAGCCGTTTTCATCCAACCACCAATCACTCTGGTCGAATTTCCATTTCGCCGGCGCGACGCCGCCAGCCGATTTCAGTTTGTCAAAGCGTTTAAGCCAAACACCGCGTGGCCCGGGATCTCTTCGCCACAATCCCCAGCGCTCCGCCCCGGTGCCGACGGTCGCGCCTGGCTCGCCCAAAGCTGCAATGTACTGCGTTGGAATGCGCTTGAACATTTCCTTGGTTTCGGCGAACGCCTGCGTTGACAGCAGCAGCAAGCCGATTGACACAAGCGACTGACGGACCAGTCGCAGCGCCGTGCGTCTTGAAATCATGGACATTGTGACTCTCCCCGCAAGGTTGACCAAGGTACGTGGTTCACTCCGGCCGGCAGCAACGCCGCCAGCTATCTGCAGCCGACTTGCGAACCTTGGCACTTGGTTGATCGTTGAAGGTGCACGACAACACGATCAATTGCGCTTTTACCGCGACTGCGCCGGACGACGTTGCAACGGCAATGACCACTTCGTGTCGGAAGTTTATCGTAATCAGCCAGATCCGCGTCGTGCGCTGGTCCGAGGTGACCGCTACCGCAACAACAGAATCGTCCGTGACGGATATCAGCCGTGCCGGCTTGGAAACCGGTCCGTCAATGGCGACCCGCAAAGACTTGTTCCCGCTGACGGCAGGGTTCCAGAAAAGTCCGATGCGATCGAGCAATTTCACACCGTCCTGTGCGAACACCCATCGTGAAAAACGTTGCGTGCCGGCAACCTTGCCGAGATGCTTGCTGCGACCAAAGTTGATCGAACCCCGTCCGTCGGCCACTTGGCACTCTATTGCGGTGCCGCGTGTCACATCAGCGGCTCGTGCAGATGCCGGCAATCCGGCTACTGCTGCCGCCAACATGCATGCGCCCCATACGGCGACACGCAACCGCCTTTCCGAGACACGATTGGTTCGACGGGGTGCTTGAGCCGAATTTTCGTTTCTACCTGCCATTGAATGCCTGGATTGGATCGGTTTTGAGGATTGGTTCAGGTGCGAATTATGCAACATCCAATGAGCGTCGGCGGATCTTGCGCTGGTGTTGTCAAGGCGACACCATCACATTTTGTTATAACAAAATCAAGAATCGATTTACGACGAGTTACACCTTTGATATAACTAGGTTTTACTATCCAATTTGTTATTACACTTTAGTTGTTTTGCTCAAACAGACCTTGGCACAGGCGACAAATTTGGAGATTCTGATAGCCCGGAAACATTGTTCGGGCGACGACATTCTGAAGCTGTTACGTGAGATCGCGGCGCAGGCGGCGGATGCCGCGGCGCCGGGCGTTTGGTTTGTTGGCCGGGGTATCGGCGGCAGGTCGGCTTTCGGGTGCATTGTGGACTGCATCGCGGCAACACCAGATTGTCCGGGATGTGCAACAAGTGGACATCGGGTCGAACGCGTTGACGGTGGCGCGCTTGAGTGGTGAACTTCCTTCCTAGGGTCTGTTGAGTATCAGGGTTGCGGTGCTGGCGTGGCCCAATTTGTCTGTGGCTAGCTTTGAGCGGCGCTGT
>JAEKFU010000636.1 GCA_016522385.1 Pseudomonadota bacterium | reverse complement strand
TCGCAGGGTGCTGGCGTATTGCTCGGCGATGAAGAGATCCCGTTACCGAACAGATTAATCGAGATAACGAAATGGCGGCCCGGATCGATCGCCCTGCCCGTACCGAAGAACCCTTCATTACGGATATGCGTGCCGGTATAGAACGTCGGCAGGACAATGACATTGTCACGGGTCCTATTGAGCGCCCCATAGCTCTTATAGGCTAGTCGGGCCGACGGCAGAACAGCGCCGGACTGCAGCTCGACATCCCCCAGTTCAAAGACCTCAAAATCGGCGTTCACCCGGACATACTCCACAAGTCGTCCGGAGGATCAATAAAGCCGCAGATACTCCTCGATCTCCCAGTCAGAGATATAGACCGAATAGCGCTCCCACTCGTCCTCCTTGTACTCACAGAATGACTTGTGCATTTGCTTTCCAAGAACATCTTGGAAGAACGTGTCGTCCTTGAGCAGTTTTGTCGCCTCTTCAAGAGAGCGCGGCAGGCGCTGCACACCGGCTTCATCGAACTCCTCCTCGGTCATCAAATAGAGGTCTCTACCAAGCGGCGCGCCCGGGTCAATCTTTTCCGTTATTCCCTTGACGGTCGCAGCCGTCGTGCAGGCCATAGCGAGATAAGGGTTCATGCACATGTCGGTCGCCCGGTTCTCGATACAGTAGCGGTTCTGCGGCAGACGCAACATGGCTGAGCGATTGTTCGGCCCATAAGTGACATGCGTTGGTGCCCAGGTGTATACACCGCCCTCGAACCCGGGCACCCGGGCCACCAGCCCCTTATAGGAATTTACCGTCGAGCAGGTGATTGCAGCAAGAGAGCCGCCGTGCTGAAGCAGACCGCCTACGGCGTTGTAGACCTCCTTCGACCAGCCCTTCTTGCCGTCACCAAAAATGTTCTTGCCGGTCCCCACGCTCTGGATTGAAAAGTTGATATGCGCGCCCGACCGCCAGTCGCCGAGAGTCGGCTTGGGCATATAGGTCACGAACATGCCGTGCTTTTTTGCAATCTCCTTCAACAGCGTTCTCAGGAACACCAGCCGGTCGGCCATCTCGACAACATGAGTGTATCCAAAATCAAGCTCAAACTGCGAATAGGCGCCCTCGGCCACAACATCATGCAGATCCCATTTCAGCTCACCAAGAATGTCGATGAGCTCGCCAAGAAACCCCATTGAGTCGATAGACGCTTCGACATCGTAACCCCACGCCTGCCGGCGCGGCTTGTTGCCATTTGGCAAGACCGGATCATTATCAAATGCCTTGACTGGCCGGCCCTCATCGTTATAGCGCAGCACGATGAATTCAGGTTCCACACCGGCCATCGGCCGGTAACCTGCATTCTCGGCTGCCGCCACCTGTCGCTTCAGTGCCATGCGCGGGCACACATTGTAAGGTTTGCCCTGCCAATAGAGATCGGCAAAGATCCATGCCATCGTCTTGTCCCACGGACAGATATAGACTGCATCGAGATCGGGTATAGTGATCTGGTCGGGATCAGCCGGACCAAGCTCGGGAACGAACGACACCGAATGCACGGCAAACTGCGGGCCCTTGCCTATACACAACTCATCAAAATCCCACATCGGTACCGGTTTGGTTTTGGGCACGCCCAGCAGATCAATCCAGCAGCACAGAAGATATTTGACACCGGCTTTCTCCAGCCGTTTCTTGACATCCGGCATCTGCTTGCGATTCCGCGCGATCGCCTCATCCATGGATTCGAAATAGATCTTGCTCACGTTGACATCTCCCCTCTAAACTCTGGTCAGCTCCAATTGCGTTTCAACAGGAACTGGTTTTTGTAGTTCTTCAAACCCGTCATCGTCTCCACATCGGCCACATCGGGTTGGTTGTGAATTTCGCATTCCAGAAATTCCAAAAAGTCGTCGCGATCATCACTGACCACTTCGACCAGCAGATCAAATCGGCCGGAAACCCATAGGATGTAGACCACGTCTGGCAAGTGAGACAGGCGTTCGGCGACCGCCTGTGGCGTATGGCCGGCTGCAATCTTTAGCCCCAGCATGGCATCGGTCTTGTATTCCACCGCCACCGGGTCGGCAATCGCAACGATGCGCAGCATGCCGGCGTGTTTCATACTGTTGACGCGATTGCGGATGGTGCCTTCGGAGACGTCCAGCGCATGGGCAATTTCGGCAAACGCCATTCGCCCGTCCTGCTGCAACATGGCAATGATTGACCGGTTAAGCTCATCGCGCGGCGATGATGTGTCGACAATCCGCGCTGGACGTTCGGCGAGCTTGCGTTCATCTATTCCAGTCACCTGTTTGGCGATGCGGCCTGCGCCCATGTCACCATACACCTACATTTGTTGATCCGATCTACGGATTTCGAAGAAAAGACGACTTTAGTTACGTAATTCGTAGCATCTTATGCTTGACGTGCGGAAACATCAATCATTGAATCATGCTGCCTGTTGAATATGCATTTTCACAATGGGGAAGCCGAGATGACTTATAGTGGTTACACCCAGGCCCTTGATCCGCCCGGTTATGACGAAGAGTTGGCCAGAGTCGGCCCCGGCACGCCATGCGGTGAATTCTTCAGACGCTTTTGGCAACCTGTTGCCATTGCTGCGGACGTGACCGACCTGCCCTCGCCGACACGCATCCTCTGCGAAGACTTAATCCTGTTCCGCACGACCGAGGGTGAGTATGGCCTTGTCCACAAACACTGCCCGCACCGGCGCGCATCCCTGGCGTTTGGCAAATGCGAAGAACGCGGCATCCGCTGCTGTTATCACGGCTGGCTGTTTGCCCCGGACGGCGAGATTCTCGAAACGCCCGGCGAGGCCGATGACGCAGCACCGGCCATTGAATTGCGTAAGCGCACCCGACTTGGTGCCTATCCAGTGCATGAATATGGCGGCCTGATCTTTGCCTATCTCGGTCCACCTGACCACATGCCGCCATTTCTCGAATATGATGCAAGCTATGTGCCGGGCATCATGACGCGCAACTACCGGATCGACTATGAATGCAACTGGCTGCAGG
>JAEKFU010000614.1 GCA_016522385.1 Pseudomonadota bacterium | reverse complement strand
CCGCTGGCGTGGCCGAACCTGAATTCGATGACGACCGGACCGGTGCCTTTTCAGCGATCAGCGCGATCTACGCCAAGCCCGGCATCGATGCGAATCCGGCAATCGTGAGGCGTCATGCGGAAATTCTGCAGGACCGCTTACGCGACCTGATGGGCACCAAGCTTGTGCGGCTTTATGGTGACAGGCAGGAGGAGATCCTGGTGACCATCGATACGCGCAAGCTCGGTTCGCTGGGGCTGACGGCGGGCCAAGTGTCTGCGGCGATCGCAGCAGCTGATACCAAGGTGCGGGCCGGACAGATCCGCGGCCGGTCGAGCGACCTGCTGATTGAGGTGACAGGTGAGATCAAATCGCTTGAGCGCATCCGTAATGTACCAATCATCAATGGCGTTTCCGGGGGCATTGTGCGGGTATCCGACGTTGCTGAAGTTGCCCGCAAGGTGCGTCAGCCCGCTGCGAGCCTTGCCTATGCCAACGGCACTCCTGCCGTGCTCGTTGCGGCCAAGATCGAAGACGCGATCCAGGTCGACAAATGGATGGCGAGTGTCCGGGCCATCATCTCCGAATTCAAGGTCGAGCTGCCGGCCGGGCTGGATCATCGCCTGCTGTTCGACCAGAGTGGCTATACGGCGGCCAGGTTGGCGACGGTGATGACCAATCTGTTAGTTGGTGTCGGGCTGGTGGTGGCCGTGTTGTTGGTGACGCTGGGCTGGCGGGCCGCATTTATCGTTGCAACTATCCTGCCGTTGGCGAGTCTGATGTCGCTGGCCGGTCTGCAGTTCATCGGCATTCCGATCCATCAGATGTCGATCACCGGATTGATTGTCGCGCTCGGGCTGCTGGTTGATGCTGGGATCGTGATGACTGATGAAATCCGCAAGAAGCTCGAACAAGGTGCTGAACGACTCAGCGCGGTGCGTGCCGCAGTCAGGCGCCTGACCGTGCCTCTTCTGGCCTCGACCGTGACCACCGCACTGGCCTTTGCGCCAATGGCGGTCCTGCCCGGACCGCCTGGGGACTTCATCGGTGCGATTGCGATTTCTGTCATCATTATGCTGAGCGCTTCGTTCGTGCTGGCGCTGACGATCACACCCGCCCTGTCCGGCTGGCTACTGAAGCGGCCCGACGCAAGCGCGCCAGGCGGTATGCTGGTCAATGGCATCCGCCTGCGCCGACTTAGCAACGTGTTCGGCAAGTCGCTGCACTTGGCGCTCACCTTCCCAAAATTGGCCATTTTGGGGGCGTTAATCCTGCCAGCGATCGGTTTCGGCGCCTTTTCGACACTGAAGGCGCAATTCTTCCCCGGAGTCGATCGCGATCAGTTCTATGTGCAGATGAAACTCCCGAGCGGTACGGCGATTGGCGAGACCGACCGGGCTGTGCGTACCGCCGAAACGGTCTTGCGCACCTATGATGACATCCAAAACATCCACTGGGTTGTCGGGGAAAGTGCCCCGGCGTTCTACTACAACATGATTGCCGACCAGGATGCCGAATCAAGCTTTGCTGAGGCGCTTATCACGACCACTTCGCCCGATGCGACCGAGAAGCTGCTGCCCGAGCTGCAACGGGCCCTCGACAAGGCGCTGCCACAGGCACGTGTCACGGTACGCGGCCTGGTGCAGGGGCCGCCAGTAAATGCGCCGGTCGAGGTGCGGGTCGTCGGGCCTGAAATTCAGACGCTGAAGGAAATCGGCGATGACGTGCGGACGATCATGGTGTCGGTGCCCGAAATCCTGCAGGCCAGGACGCAGCTGACTGGCGGCGAGCCGAAAGTCGTGCTTGACCTTGATGAGAAAAAAGCCCGGCTCGCCGGAGTGGAACTCGGCTCGATCGCGGGGCAGCTTGATGCGACGCTGGAAGGTACAATTGGTGGCTCGATGATTGAAGCGAGCGAGGAATTGCCGGTGCGGGTCCGGGTCGGCAGTGGCGGGCGCGGCAGCATTGATGCGCTGCGCCGGACCGATGTTGTTGGCTCCAATGCCCAACAGCAGGCAGCTGGCGGCGCCTATCCCGGTGTCCCGTTGGCGGCGCTCGGCTCGGTTCGGCTGGTGCCGGCGGAAAGTCCGATCTTCCGCCGCAATGGTGAACGGGTCAACACGATCCAGGGCTATGTGCACCGCCTTGTCTTGCCGGAAGAAGCGCTCAAGAAAGTCCAGGCGCGGATCATAGAGAGCGGTCTGACCCTGCCGCCCGGTTATCATATCGAGGTCGGCGGTGATGCCGATGCGCGCAATACGGTGCTGGGCGATCTGCTTGCTGTTGCCGGCATCATCATTGCGCTCAGTGTTGCCACTATCGTGCTGACCTTCAACTCGTTCCGCCTGGCGGCGATCGCCGGCACCGTATCGGTGCTTTCGATGGGTCTGAGCCTGTTGGCCCTGGCGCTGTTCGGCTACCCGTTCGGCATCATGGCGGTAATCGGCGTGATCGGCTCTGTCGGTGTTTCGATCAATGCAGCGATCATTATTCTGACCGCCCTGCAGAACAATGCCCACGCGGCGGCCGGCGAGAGGTCGGCAATCGCAGAAACTGTTATCGCCCAGAGCCGGCATATCGTGTCGACAACGATTACAACTTTCGGCGGTTTCCTACCGCTGATCCTCGCCGGTGGTGGTTTCTGGCCACCTTTCGCTATGGCCATCGCCGGCGGCGTACTGCTGTCGACGGCGGTTTCGTTCTACTTCGTGCCGCCGGCGTTCGCGTTGGTGACGCGGCGGCGATCGTGTGCGGCGGCTGACAGTAGAATTTTCACCGCGTCACCGGAAGCCGCGGCTAACGAGCAAGAAATGCCGGAAGGACCCAGGTATCTGGCAGCGGCAGCGTGAACATCCGGTGCATGCCCAAGTTGTCAACGACCAGGCCACGGAGGTCGGCATGGTGACGCTACTCAAGCGAGCCAGCGCTTGCGGCGTTTGTAGGCTTTCACGTTTCTAAAAGAGCGACGGTCGTCGCCAGCTATGCCGAGGTAAAATTCCTTGACATCTTCGTTTTCGCGCAGCTCTGAGGCTATGCCGTCCATGACAACGCGGCCGTTTTCGAGGATATAGCCGTAATTGGCGTATTTGAGCGCCATGTTGGTGTTCTGCTCAGCGAGCAGGAAGCTTACGCCGGCCTCTTCGTTCAGCTTGCGGACGATCTCGAAAATTTCTTCAACCAGTTGTGGGGCGAGACCCATGGAGGGTTCATCGAGCAGGATCATTATTGGTTTCGACATCAGCGCGCGGCCGATAGCACACATCTGCTGTTCGCCGCCAGACGTGTAGCCGGCCAAAGACGACCGGCGCTCGCGCAATCTTGGGAAATAATTATAGACCACCTCCAGGTCGGCGGCGATCTCGGCGTTGCTCTCCTTGCGGGTGAAGGCGCCGGTCAGGAGGTTTTCTTCCACGGTAAGGTGTTCGAAACAATGCCGGCCCTCCATGACTTGGATGCAGCCGCGCTTAACCAGCTCATTGGCGGTCAGTTGATCAACGCGTTCGTTTTTAAATTCAATCGAACCCTTGGTAACGTCGCCGCGTTCGGCCTTCAAAAGGTTGGAGACGGCCTTGAGCGTGGTGGTCTTGCCGGCGCCGTTGGCCCCGAGCAACGCGACGATGCCGCCTTCAGGCACATGCAGCGACACGCCTTTCAACACGAGGATCACGTGGTCGTAGATTACCTCGATGTTGTTTATTTTGAGAACCGTCTCGGTTTGGGAGATGGCGTCCACTATCTGTCAAACCTGTCGTTTTGAACAATTTCTGCCGGCCCAGAAACCATTGGCCCGGGCCGGCAGTTAATCACGCTAGTTGCCTAGTAATCATTGGCAAGTCTGGGTCTGCCAGTCGGGCTTGTCCTTGATATACTCGGCGGCAGCCATTTCCAGCTTGGGCCGGACACGGTCACGCATTGGCTCGATCCAGTCAGACACGGATTTCCAGGCCTTGCCATCCCATTGCTGGATGTAGATCGCATGAGCACCGGCGTGGTCCTTGCAGCTCACCGAAATCGGGTTGGTGAACCCTTCCAGGCCGATTTCCTTCAGACGTGCTGCGGTAAGGTTGAGGTTCTCCAGGCCTTTGCGCATGTCCTCGCCGGTGATCACCTTCTTACCGGTGATCTCCTGGGCGGTACGGATGGCTTCGGCGGTTACCACGGCGTTCATGACACCGCGATTGTAGAAATTATTGCCGACAGTTTCTTTCTTGGCCTGGCTCTTACCCTTATCGATGACATGCTTGATGATGTCCTGGAGAGCCGGGTAGTCGGCGCCGGTGCCGTGGAAGTTCGCCGACTTGTAACCTGTCGCGCCGGCGCCGGCCGGGACCACGTCAACGTTGCCGCCGGACCACCATACTCCAATGAATTTGTCCATTGGGTACTTGATCTTGGCGGCTTCCTTGATGGCCGTCGGGTTCATGGCACCCCAGCCCAACATGATCATCCAGTCAGGGCGCTCCTTGCGGACTTGCAGCCAGTGTGACGACTGGTTTTGCATTTCCTTCACTCCAACCGGGATCTTGACGACGCTGAAACCCATTTCGCTCGACAACTCGTCGAGTAGCGGAATTGGTTCGCGACCGTAACCCACATCTAGATAGGTGAAGCCGATCTTCTTGCCTTTGATGCCACCATTGGCGTCGATGTACTTGATGATGGCCGACATCTGGCTCCAGTAGGTCGCCGGCGCGTTAAAGGTCCAGGGGAACTTCTCGCCGACTGCGGTTGCCGACAGCCCATAGCCCATCGACAGGATCGGTATCTTGTCGACCGGGGCCTTGGGGATCAGCTGCAGCGTGATGCCGGTCGAATAGGGATTGTAGACAACAGCGCCCTTACCCTTGGTGCCTTCATAGCACTCCACACCCTTCTGGGCGTTGTAGCCGGTCTCGCATTCCTCGACCATCAACTTGACGCCGCCGATGCCACCATCGCGCTCGTTGAGCATAGTGAAGTAGTCGTGCAGGCCGTCGGCAATTGGGGTGCCAGAACCGGCAAACGGTCCGGTGCGATAGGTCAGCAGCGGAATGTAAATCGAGTCCTCTGCCTGTGCTTTGCTGGCGGCAACCGTTCCGGCAACCATTGCCGCGGCAGCTACGCCCAAAGCAAGTTGTTTCAAACGCATGTATCTTCCTCCCTTAGGGTTTGTCTTGCCGTTTGCGGCAAGACGGGTTTCGTCAGTTCTTGACGTTTTTGACAAACGGCGGGGCCGTTGATGACAAATCGTAACACTGTTGTATTGGTTGGCAAAAGGGTCAATTCCGCATCGTTAATAGGGGAACGGCCATAATCGCAATTTTTCCTTGGCGATCTGCCACAGGCGGGCAAAGCCGTGCGGCTCGACGATCAGGAAGAAGATGATCAAAGCGCCGACCACCATGAAGGCGATGTGTTCTACGGTTGCGGCATCGATTGCCTGACCGAAGCTGCCGCGCAGCAGGATTGGCAGGTTCCAGATGAAGGCCGCACCAAGGAACGAGCCGAGCAACGAGCCGAGTCCGCCGATGATCACCATGAACAGCACGAGGAACGAGTGGTTAATGTCGAAGCTTTCGACTTCCGCTGCCCCCAGCCACAGAAACACCATCATCGCGCCGGCGACACCGCAATAGTAAGACGAGATGGAAAACGCCGTCAGCTTGGTAGACAGTAGGCGGATGCCGATCAGTTCGGCGGCAATATCCATGTCTCGCACCGCCATCCAGGAGCGCCCGAAGCGGCCACGCACGAGGTTGGAGGCAACCCAGGTGAGGGCGACTACAATGAACAGAACCACGAGATAGCGGGTCATCGCTGTGGCGTTCGGACCGGTGATGGCGATGTCGAGAATGCGCCGGGTTGGCACCTCGATGGCGCCGGAGTCGGCGTAATTGTAAAGCCAGGCGATGCGGCCAAAGGCCCATTCGAGGAAGAATTGCGAGGCGAGCGTTGCCACCGCCAGGTAGAAGCCCTTGATGCGCAGCGACGGCAATCCGAAAATGAAACCGACGATCGCGGCAAAAAAGCCGGATAGTAGGATGACAATGATTATGTTGAGATCGGGGAAAAAGGTCGTCAGTTTCAGGCAGGCATAGGCTCCGCAGCCCATGAAACCGCCAGTGCCGAGCGACAGCTGGCCAGCATAACCGGTCAGCAGGTTGAGCCCGATAGCGGCCAACCCGAAAATCAGGGTGGGGATCATGATCGAATTGAGCCAGAAATCGTTGAACGTGAAGGGCACAACCAGGAACAGGAAGGCGAGCATCAGCCAGATGCCGATGAGATCCTGACGGATCGGGAACACGGCCTGATCGGCACGATAGGTGGTCTTGAATTGGCCGGTCTCGCGATACAGCATTGTTTCGTTGTACTCCTAAACGCGCTCGATGATCCGTTCCCCGAACAGGCCTTGCGGGCGGAACCACAAGAAGATCAGGGCGAAGAAGTATGGGAACCAGCTTTCAATCGAGCCGCCGACAAGCGGACCCCAGTAGAATTCGGCAACCTTTTCCGAAATTCCGATAATGAGGCCCCCGACAATGGCGCCGGGCACCGAAGTGAAACCGCCGAGGATGAGCACTGGCAGCGCTTTGAGCGCGACAATCGAGAGGGCAAAGGAGACGTCCGATCGGGCGCCCCACATGACGCCGGTGGCAAGTGCTACAATGCCCGCCGCGAACCAAACGATAACCCAAATCTGTTTCAGCGTAATGCCGACCGACATGGCGGCCTGATGATCGTCGGCAACCGCTCGCAACGCGCGCCCGATGGGCGTCTTGTGAAAGAAAACGGCAAGCCCGAACACGAGCACGGCGCCGATACCGGCGGCCCACAACTCGAACGACTGGAGCAGCATCCCGCCCACCTCGAAGGATTTATCGGGAATGCCG
>JAEKFU010000525.1 GCA_016522385.1 Pseudomonadota bacterium | reverse complement strand
GGTCAGATGTTCGCGGCACCGTCGACGACATGCGTCACCAGGTGATCGACGACCTGATCAGCACCTGCATTCCACCGAATGCCTATGCCGAGCAATGGGATGTCGAAACGCTGCATGAGCGGCTCGGCGATGCCTTGGCGATCGACTACCCGGTAAGTGACTGGGCCAAGGAAGAAGGCATTGCCGATGAAGAAATCCGCGAACGGGTCACCGAGGCTGCTGACGGGCTTTATAAGGACAAACGTGAAACGTATGGCGCCGAGCTGTTGGAACAGGTCGAAAAGAGCGTACTGTTGCAAATGCTCGACCAGTTGTGGCGCGAACATCTCATTACTTTGGAGCATCTGCGTCAATCGGTGGGCCTACGCGGCTACGGACAGCGTGATCCGCTCAACGAGTATAAGACCGAAAGCTTCAACCTTTTTGAGGCGATGATATCCAAGTTGCGCGAAGTGACGACGTCTTATCTGATGCGCGTTGAAATTTCGGATACGCCACCGGATTCGCAATTGCCTTATGAAGATGATCTGCCTGAGATGGAAGCGCACCATATCGATCCGTTCACCGGCGAGGACGATATGGCACAGGCGGGTCTGGCCTTTGCTAATCCAATGTTCGACGATCACATTGCGGACAAGTCGCCTAGACCCGATGATCCGGCGAGCTGGGGCAAGGTCGGCCGTAATGAAAAGTGTCCCTGCGGATCCGGCAAGAAATTCAAACATTGCCACGGTGCGCTAGTCTGAGCGCATGGTGTTGTGCGCTGTTTTTGGCGGAGACGTCAGGCAGCAGGCATTGAAGCAAATGACGGCGACAAGCAGGCGTTGAAAAGGTTCGACGCTGTCCGTTTACACCACATGAACTCGAATGAGCTCAAATCGGCGCAGTTGGCCCAGCTGCCGGAGCGCGGCAGCGGGACAGCTGGGGTGCTGCTCAATGCCCCATCAGATCTGATCGAAATAGTTCACAATCTGGGTATAGGTATCGTTGGTAGCAGCGTTGAAGGCCGGCATCACGGCGACCAATGTCAAACCGACCGCAGCGGCAATCATGCCATATTCGATTGCCGTTGCACCTTCATCGGCGCGCCAGAATCTGGCGGGTGATGAGCCTGTCGCTTTCTTAGTGTCCATATTCATTATGTGCCACTCTGCTTTCCCTAGAACTTGACTCAAGGAGGGAACATAGTCCTTGAAGTTGCCCATCCGATTAATTGACTCGTTAAAATTTTAGTCAAATTCGACTGCTAGTTGGCGCGACGCGCTCTCAAAGTGGCCAGAAGAACAGGATGGCCGGCACGCCAACAATCACAATGATTGCCTCCAACAAAAGGCCCATGCGCCAGTAATCACCAAATCGGTAGCCGCCGGGGCCCATGATAATGGTATTGTTCTTGTGCCCGATGGGTGTCAAAAAAGCGCAGGAAGCTGCCACTGCGACGGTCATAAGTAAGGCATCCGGGTTGACGTTCAGCCGATTTGCGACGTCAACCGCAACGGGTGCTGCGATCAGTACGGTGGCGACATTGTTCAAGATATCGGACAGCGTCATGGTGACAATCATCATCAGCACCAAAACTGCAACTACCGGTAACCCGTCGGTAACCACCACAATCAGTTCTGCAATCAAAGCCGTGCCGCCGGACTTTTCCAGCGCCGCCCCTATAGGAATCAAGGACGCCAACAACACTATCACCGGCCATTCGATGGATTCGTACAGTTGCGATAGAGAAATGATCTTCAGTAGCACATAAGCGACCACGCAGACCGCCAGTGCCACGGTAAGATAAACAATGCCGAAACTGGCAGCCAGTATCGCAGCCGCAAAGATGGCAATCGCCAGTCCGGCCTTCTCGCGCTGCGTGACTTGCAATCCGCGTTCGGCCAACGGCATGCATCCGAGCCAGTTGACCACTTCGCCCAGCTGATCTTCAGGTCCCATCAGCAACAGGATATCGCCAGCTTTGGTGTTCAGCCGCCGCACCCGCGCGCGAAACCGCCGGCCCTGGCGCGAAATGCCCAGCAGTATCACGCCATGGCGATAAAGAAGTCTGAGATCGAATGCTGAACGGCCTTCAATGCGGGCGCCTGCCGGCACGACCGCTTCAACCATGGCCAACGTAGCGGCAAGCGGGCCAGTATGTTTGGCCGAGCTGGAATATGAAAGCTTGAGGGCCCCGGCGAACTGTTCGACGGCTTCCGGTCCTGCCTCGACTACCAGGATGTCGCCCTTGCGCAAGGTCTCACCGGCGGCAAAACCCGGTAATCTGCGCCCGCGGCGCACGACGCCGAGGATTATGACGTCATTCTCGTCGGCGATGGTGAACAATTCACGAACGGTCTGACCAATGGCGGGCGAATTGGCGGCAACACCAATCTCGACAACATAGCCTTCAAGGTTCTCGAGTTCTTCCGCCGTGTTCCTGCCCGTCGTCTCTGATGGCAACAGGCGCCAGCCGATCAGGGCGACATAGGCGATGCCGACAATGGCGCAGGCAAGGCCCACGGGGGCAAAATCAAACATTCGGTAGGGTTCACCGAGCGCTGTTCTGCGAAACTGGGCGATCACGATATTTGGCGGAGTGCCGATCAGGGTCACCATGCCTCCGAGGATCGTTGCAAATGACAGCGGCATCAGGCTGAGTGCCGGTGAGCGTTTAGACTTGTTGGCAGCCTGCATGTCGACTGGCATCAAAAGCGCAAGCGCAGCAACATTGTTCATGAACGCTGATAGCGTAGCGCCAAGCCCGGACATCACCGAGATGTGCATTGGTAGCGACCGGCCGGCATCGATAAGGTTCCGGGTAATGAGTTCGATGGCGCCGGACAATTGCAATCCACGAGAGACGATCAAGACAAGGGCAATAATGATTACCGCCGGATGACCAAAACCGGAGAAGGCCTCATCCTTGCTGATGACCCCGAGAAGCAAGGCAAGTGCAAGCGCGCTGAACGCCACGACATCATAACGGATCCGGCCCCAGAGCAGCATCCCCAGAACACCGCCCATGACGGCAAACAGGATTATTTGCTCATATGTCATTGTGGTGCCTTGTCTGCGCGATCGTTGTCGCCCGAATCGCAATGGCCCATTGTATGAAGGTTGATGACAAGAACATCAACATTTGCTTCGATCGTCGCTCGCCATTTGCCACAACCTGAACCACAAGAGACCCCAGCATGCCGTTTGTGTCTGCCGCTGACAGTTGTCGAATCTTCTACCGTGTGGAAGGCCCGCCGACGGCGCCGCCGCTGATCCTGTCCAACTCATTGGGCACAGATCACATGATGTGGCAGGCGCAGGCGAGTGTGCTCAACCGGCAATTCCGCGTTATCCGTTATGACGTGCGCGGACACGGGGCATCAGATGCCTTTCATACCGAATACACGCTTGAGCAACTGGGTCGGGACGTGCTGGCGGTCGCTGACCGGCTGAACCTGAATCGTTTTCTGTTTTGCGGCCTGTCGCTGGGTGGTTTGACCGGGCAATGGCTCGGCGTCAATGCGCCTGAGCGAATTGAAAGCTTAGTGCTTGCCGGTACATCGGCGCATTTTCCACCGGCTGAGATGTGGGACGAGCGGATCGCCGCGGTGAAAGATACCGGGATGGCATCCTTGAGCGATTTGACACTTGAACGCTTCTTCACAAGACGATTCCATCAAGCGCAGCCGACAACAATCGCGCTTTTCAGGCACATCTTTGAGCACATGGAACCGCAAGGTTATTTGGGCTGTTGTGCGGCTTTGAAGTCAGCAGACATGCGCGACCAACTCAGAAAGATTACGGCACCGACATTGGTAATTTCCGGTGAGCACGACCCGTCGACACCGCCGGAGCGCGGCGAATTCATTGCCGATCAGATTACCGGGGCAGATCATATTGTGCTGGATGCAGCACATATCTCCAATGTCGAGCAGCCGGCGGCTTTCTCGCAGTCGGTTGTTGATCATTTCGGGGCGTCCTGAACTTTGCCGGCGCCGATGATGGCGACCTGTGTTCAAATTTTGCTGGCATTGGTGTTGGATCTCGGCGGTGCCTGCAGAAACGCTCTAAAAGTGCAAACGGTGCATCGACAGCCCTGCAACCGCTCTAGCCTGCCATCAATGTCTTGAATTCCTTATCTATGACGCCGGCCCTAAGTGTGCCCAAGGTATCATCGCTGATGCCCCAAAATCGCAATTCATGGCCTTCGGCGATCGTTTGACCGACGCGGTGGACTACATGCGAGACCTTGAACAGTTTCGGCATCCATTCGCTGATGTGGCTGTCAATGGTGATGGCATCGCCAAATGTTGCTGGGCACAGGAAGCGGGCGCTGACATCGGCGATCGGCGTGCCGACAATGCCGTAGCGTTTGCTCAGGCTGCGCTGGTCGAGGTTCTTTTCACGCAGCAGGTGCTGGAATGCTGAGTCAAACCAGCGGAAATAGTTGGGATAGAATACCATGCCGGCGCTGTCACAATCGCCCCACTCGATCGTCATGGAATAGGCCATTCTTATCCCCTCTGTGCACCGGCGCTTGGCAAGTCTGTGGGTATGATTCTACAACACAGGACTACGTCCATTACCACATTGAAGCAGAATGCGTGTCGTGATTATCGGAGCCGGGCCGGCGGGTCTGTATGTTGCCTACTTGCTCAAGCGGGCGTTTAGGTGGGCCGATGTCCAAGTGCATGAGCGTCGCGCGCGCGGCACGACGTTTGGCTTCGGCATAGTGTTTTCCGACAAGGCGCTTGATTTTCTGGTGGCTGAGGACAGCAAGACCCATGCTTTGCTGGCGCCTGAGTTGGAGCAGTGGAGCGACCTGACAATCGTACATCGCGGTGAGCGCGTGGTGATTGACGGTATCGGCTTTTCAGCGATCGGCCGGCAGATGTTTCTTGACCTGTTGGAGGTGCGGGCCCTGGATGCCGGCGTTGAAATACACTACGACAGCGAGGTTGACGCGGCTGTCGCGTCTGACCGAGCCGATCTTGTTGTTGCAGCAGACGGTGTCGGTTCAGGCCTGAGGCAAGAGCATGCCACGGCATTCGGCACCAGCGAAGAACCGCTCAACAACCGTTTCATCTGGTTTGGCACATCGAAGCCGTTCGACACACTGACCCAGACATTTTTGCAGACACGACACGGGGCGTTCAATGCCCACCATTATCGCTATCAACCGCATGCCAGCACCTTCATCGTCGAGACACATGTGCAGACCTGGCGCGATGCCGGTCTGGCCGATCTGCCGATCGAAGCTAGCATTCGGTTTTGCGAAACTGTTTTTGCCGAGGCGTTGCAGGGCCATCGGCTAGTCTCAAACAACTCGCACTGGCGGCAGTTCCCCGTTGTTCGCAACCGCACTTGGTCACATGGCAATATCGTGCTGATTGGCGATGCGCTGCACACCGCGCACTATTCCATCGGCTCGGGGACACGGTTGGCGCTTGAGGATGCCATCGCCTTGGCCGCGGCGGTCAAGGCTCGGCCACACGACATTGGTGAGGCGCTCGGGCGCTACCAGAGCGAGCGCCAACCCATTTTGCAAAAGCTGCTTGGGGGAGCCGATGCGAGTGCGGCGTGGTACGAGAGTTTCGAGAAACACATGCAGCTGGCGCCCTATGATTTTGCCATGAGTTACATTAACCGCTCGGGCCGGGTCGACCAGGCGCGCCTGAAGGCCATGTCACCGGGGTTTGTCGCCAATTATGAAGCGAACGCGGCATGAGCAACTTGAGTAGCGATTTGCCAGTGCTTGTCGCCGGTGGTGGCATCGGCGGTGTGGCAGCGGCGCTGGCGCTTGGCCTGAAAGGTCATTCCGTGAAGGTCTTGGAGCAATCGGACGCGTTCGGTGAAGTCGGCGCCGGCATCCAGCTTGGGCCGAATGCGTTCCGCATGTTCAAGGCACTGGCCGTCACCGAGGCGATCAGCGATCTGGCGGTGTTTCCCGACGCACTGGTGATGAAGGATGCGCTCAACGGTCAGGAAATCACGCGGGTGCCGCTCAATGACGAGCGGTTCGGTGAGCATTTCGAGTTTCCCTATGCGGTAATTTACCGGCCTGATCTGCACAAGGTGCTGATCGATGCCTGCTGTGAATTGCCGAATGTGGTTCTGGAGACCGGGGTTGATGTAACCGGTTTTACCGACAAGGGCGACTATATCCGCGTCGAAGCGTCATCTGGTAAGACGATCGATGGCACAGCGCTGATTGGCGCCGACGGTTTGTGGTCGACATTGCGCAAGACTATTGTCGATGATGATCCGCCGCGTGTCAGTGGCCACATCGCCTACCGTGCGGTTTTGCCGGCGAATGAGGTGCCGGATGTCAATCGGGTCAATTCAGTCGTCCTGTGGGCCGGACCAAAGACCCATTTAGTGCATTATCCATTGCATCGCGGCGAACTGTTCAACTTGGTCGCGGTATTCCATTCCGACCGCTATGAAGAAGGCTGGGATGTGTTTGGCGATGTGGCGGAACTGGAGCAGCGTTTTGCCGGACAGCATGCCGGCGTACTGGGCATGCTGGAGAAGATCGAGGCGTGGCGCATGTGGGTGTTGTGCGATCGCGAACCGGTGCGGAACTGGAGCAAGGGCCGGGTGACGCTTGTTGGCGATGCAGCTCATCCGATGCTGCAATATCTCGCGCAAGGGGCATGTCTGGCGATAGAGGATGCGGTTTGTCTGGCGGCCAGCGTCGGAGAGAACGGCGATGACTTCGAGCAGGCGTTCTTACAGTATCAGTCGAAGCGCTATCTGCGCACGGCGCGGGTGCAGCTCACGGCGCGGATTTATGGCGACATTTATCATGCCGCCGACGCGACGGCCGATTTGCGCTACTTGATGCTGTCGGGTCGCGACCCAGAACAGGCCTACCAAGGCATGAAATGGCTCTATGACGGTATCGACGAAAATGGCGTACAACAGTTGTGACACCCCGTTTCCTTCTTGCCCGCGCTGGTTAAGGGCAGCCAGAGCAACGACAAGTGGCGCTCACGGCTTTGAATGCCCGGACAGGCCTGGAAACGACGAGTAATGTAGAGGATATCTGTAGCACGAGTTTTGCAAGATGGCCGAACAGACAACTCAGACCGATAGCGACAAGCGTCAGGCGTTTTATGATCGAATCGCCCCGCAACATCTGACGCCACTGTGGTCGGTGATGAGCGGGCTGATCACACAACAGCCGAAAAGCCAGTGTGTGCCGCATTTGTGGCGCTATGACGAGGTGCGCCCGGTCTTGATGGAGGCCGGTGAGCTGATCACCGCCAAGGAAGCCGAACGACGGGTTCTCATCCTGGAGAATCCCGGTCTGCGCGGCTTGTCCAAGATCACAACATCGCTTTATGCCGGCGTGCAACTGGTTAGACCAGGTGAAGTGGCGCCGGCCCACAGGCACACGCAAACGGCGTTGCGCTTCGTGCTGGAAGGCAGCGGTGCGCACACCGCCGTTGATGGAGAGCGGACCTACATGCATCCCGGTGACTTCATCATTACCCCGAACTGGGCCTGGCACGATCATGGCAATGAGACCGACGAGCCGATTGTATGGCTCGATGGTCTCGATATCCCGCTGGTGCAGTTTCTCGATGCGTCTTTTGCAGAAGGCCTCGGCGCTGATGAGCAGTCGGTGACGCGGCCGGCCGGCGATGCGCTGGCTCGCTACGGGCAGGGCCTGCTGCCGGTCGACCACGAGGCGGCAAACCCGACATCACCGATATTCAACTATCCTTACGAGCGGAGTCGCGCGGCGTTGGAGACAATGCGGCAAACGCAAGAGTGGGATGCCTGTCATGGTCTCAAGATGCGCTATGTCAATCCGGTTACCGGCGACTATGCGATGCCGACCATGGGCACGTTCTTGCAGTTGCTGCCAAAGGGCTTTGCAACTCAGAGCTATCGATCCACCGATGCAACGGTC
>JAEKFU010000470.1 GCA_016522385.1 Pseudomonadota bacterium | reverse complement strand
GCATGGGTGCGATGGGCTTCATGGGATCGTCAATGGTGGTCGGTTGCAACATCGAGGTGGGCTATTGCCATACCGGCGGCATGCCGGTGAGTGTGCACATGTTCTGCCTGTCGTCACGGCGGGCATGCGCGCGAGTATCAAGCGACGGTTCGGTGGCGTTTCGTGGCGATCCGCAATGGTTCACCGACTATATGCGCCGGGAGACAGTGGAATGGTATCCAGCAGACCAGGCCTCAAGACAGTCCGGCTGAAGACGCCGGTCGATGTGGCTGATCTCAAGGAGCTGGTGATCGGTAACGTCGTCTATCTTGACGGGCGGATCTTCACTGGCCGTGAGGGGGTGTTGAAGCGAGCAGTCGAGCAGGGGCATGGCCTGCCGGCTCCGATTGACGAAATCGGCAATGTGAACTTTCATTGCTCGCCGGCAGCTGCGGTTCGCGAGGATGGCAGCTACGTAATTGGTGCTGTCACCGCGACAGCTTCGTTCCGCTTTGCCAATTGGCTCGATGACTGGTTTGCAATGTCCGGCTGCAAAATCATCATCGGCAAGGGTGGCATGGCCGGGGATGTGTACCGGCAAAAGTTCGTCCCAAACAACGCCATCTACCTGACCACAGTGGGTTATGGGACCGGCGCCCTTTTGGGACGCGGCATCAAGCGGGTTGCCGCAGTTCACTGGATCGAGGAATTAGGCATTGCGCAGGCGATGTGGGTGCTGGAGGTCGAGAATCTCGGACCGTTTCTGGTGGAGAGCGACCTTGCCGGCAATTCTCTGTTCGAGCGGGAAAATGCCAGGGTGGCGGCCGGGTTGGATCATGTCTTTTACGGGCTCAAACCGGCGATCATGCGGCGTTATGGCGAGACCGATGATCGCAAGGAGGAGTTGATCTAAGTGGAAGTAGAACCTGGCAAACGGGCAGCCGATGTGCTCGCCCGGCGGCTCTATGCGGCCGGCTGCCGACATGCCTTCGGCATGCCCGGTGGTGAAGTGCTTACGCTGCTTGACGCGTTCGAGCGTGCAGGCATCTCATTTCACCTCGCCAAGCATGAAAATGCCGGTGGGTTCATGGCCGAGGGCACCTGGCACATGAGCGGTGCGCCGGCGATATTGCTGGCGACCATCGGACCGGGCGTGACCAACGCAGTCAATGTCGTCGCCAATGCCTCACAGGATCGCGTGCCGCTGATTATCATCTCCGGTGCGATCGACGCCGTTGAGGCGGCAACTTACACGCATCAGGTGCTGGACCATCGAGCGATCCTTAAACCAATCTGCAAGGCTTCGTTCGAGCTGACAGCAGGGGCAGCCGGGGCGATTGCCGACAAGGCGGTGAATGTTGCCATGCAGATGCGGTGCGGCCCGGTGCATATCGACGTGCCGATTGCCGTCGCCGGCGCCCCGGCAGAAGACTATCCCTGGCAGCGGGCACGACTGGAACGTGTCCGGCCGGTTGCCGGCGAGGCATTGGAAGCCGCGCGCGGCTGGGTCGCAGGCGCCGAGCGGCCGCTGTTGATTATCGGACATGACGCCATCCTGGACGGCAGCAGCGAACAGTTGCGTGAGGTCGCGGCGGCAACGCACATCCCGGTCATGACGACCTACAAGGCAAAGGGCGTCATCCCGGAAGATGCCAAGAATGTCGTTGCCGGATTTTCGCTGTCGCCGCTGGCCGACAGTCATCTGCTGCCGCTGGTCGGACAGGCCGATGTCGTCGTTCTGGCCGGCTTTGATCCAATTGAAGTGCGCACAGGTTGGCGCAATCCGTTCAACCTTGACCGTCAGAAGGTGATCGAGATCGCCGGCGAAGTGAATGACCACTATGTCCACCAGTCGTCGGTGAGTTTCATCTGCCACACCGGTGAAGGCGTGAAAGCCCTTTTCGCCGGCATCGAACGTTCGCTGGCCTGGTCGCGGTGCACGCCGGTTGAGGTGCGCACCGCCTTATCGACAGCCTATGGCCAGAGCGACGATTGGGGACCCGCGGCGATTGTCGATGAAGTACGAAACACACTGCCGAGCGATGCAGTTCTCACCATAGATACCGGCGCGCATCGCATTGTCGCGTCACAGGTCTGGCAGTCATCTGCGCCTTCGTGCCTGCTGCAGTCTGTCGGATTGGGCTCGATGGGCTGCGGGTTGCCGCTGGCGATCGGCGCAAAACTTGCTGCACCGGATCGGGTCGCAGTCGTGATGACCGGGGACGGTGGTCTGATGATGGCGCTTGGCGAGCTGTCGACATTGTCGGACCTCGAGCTTGCCATTCCCGTCGTTGTTTTTGTCGATCGTTCACTGGCGCTCATCGAGAAAAAGCAACGCGAGCGGCAGCTACCCAATGCCGGGGTGGATTTTCCTGGTGACTATGATTATGTCCAACTGGCGCAAGCATTTGGAGGCAGCGGTTGCGAGGTGAATTCCCGCCATGAACTTGCCGGGGCACTGACTAAAGCACTTGCTGCACCGACGTTCAGCTTGCTGGCCTGTGTGATCGATCGTCAGGCCTATGATGGGCGGCTTTGACGGTTTGGACTCGTCCGGTGTTGAAGTTTTCTGCCAATCTGTCGTTTCTTTTTACCGAGCGTCCGTTTCTGGAACGATTTGGCGCGGCTTCATCGGCCGGTTTTCGTGGCGTGGAGTTTTTGTTTCCGCTGGAATGGCCGGTCGATGAGTTGGTCGGCCGCGTCACTCATTACAATCTCCAGGTGACATTGCTGAACATTGCGCCAGGCGACTGGTCGCGCGGCGACCGCGGGCTG
>JAEKFU010000447.1 GCA_016522385.1 Pseudomonadota bacterium | reverse complement strand
CAACATCAACTTGCGACATGTTGTTGCAATGAACGTTTGTCTTTGGCATCAAACTTTGCATCATTAAATTTGATTACGTAACGTTAAGTTTCGATCACCTCGTTTCCTTGAGCACCCAAAGGCATGCCAGGGGGCAATGATGTGGGATTTCTTTGACAATCCGGCTGGGGACGACGATGCGGTTCAGAACTGCAGTCAGATCACGATTGTAAATCGTCTGAACGCCTTTCTCGACGGCTGATTGGCCTGGGCAGAGTATGGCTGCTCTAATGAAGGACGGGCATGTGGATTAAATCACATAGATTTCCGAGCGAACCGCACAGCTCCAGATCAACCTCGGTTCAATACCATTCGAACCTTGAATGTTACGGGAGGAGGCTGCTAACCGGTTTGATCGACACCGAAAACTACGAAATAGTGGATGAGCTCACCTTGGACGGTTACCGCGCTTCCCTACATGCAATACGCCGTCTAAAGTTGCCGCGTGATGGGCAATCCGATTCGCATTGTTGGCATAGACCCGGGGCTGCGGAGTACCGGTTGGGGGATTGTCGTGGCCGAAGGTTCGCGCCTTACCTATGTAGCCGATGGAACACTGACCTCTGATGCTGCAGCGCCATTGGCAGAGCGGTTGCTGCAGCTGCACGGCAGGTTGGCCGCGATCATTGCCGATTGGTCGCCTGACGAAGCGGCGGTCGAGGAAACTTTTGTCAACAAGGATGCCAAGGCTACACTGAAGCTCGGGCATGCGCGCGGGATCGCCCTACTGGTGCCGGCATCAGCAGGTCTGCCGGTGGCCGAATACGCGCCGAACATGGTCAAGAAAACCGTGGTCGGTGTCGGCCATGCGCAAAAAGATCAGATCGATGCAATGGTCAAAATCCTGCTGCCGCGCTGTACGCCGGACAGTGCCGATAGTGCCGATGCGTTGGCGATTGCCATTTGTCATGCTCAGCACCGCGGATCCCAGGCCCTGGCGCGGCAATTGAAAGCGGCCGGTGCATGATCGGCAAATTGAGAGGGATCATCGACAGCTACGGTGATGACTGGGTGATCATCGATGTTGGCGGTGTTGGCTATCACGTGTTCTGTTCGGCAAAAACCCACGCCGCGCTTCCGCCACCCGGTGAGGGATCGCAACTGTTTACTGAAATGCTGGTCAGTGAGAATTCAATCCGCCTGGTTGGATTTGCCACACAAGGAGAACGGGACTGGTTCAAGTTGCTGGAGAGTGTGCAGGGCGTGGGTACGAAGGTGGCACTCGCCATCCTGTCGGTTCTGTCGACTTCTGAACTGACCAATGCGATCGCCCTTGCCGATACGGCGATGGTCGGCCGGGCCAATGGTGTGGGCAAGAAACTGGCGCAGCGCATCGTCACCGAGCTGAAAGACAAGGCGCCGAAATTCGGAGGTGGTGATCCAGCGCTCGCTCGACTGCAGGCTGATCTCGATGCGCCTCGGCCATCGGCGGCGGCCGACGCTGTCTCGGCACTGGTGAACCTTGGATACAACCAGAGCCAGGCCGGGGTGGCTGTGACGAGTGCGATAAATGCGGCCGGCGAAGATGCAACCGCAGAGATCCTGATCCGATTGGCGCTGAAGGAGCTGGCAAGATGAGTGGCCGCCTGAAGCTGTGGTTTCCGACCGCCGCGAGCGTGGTGAGCTTCGGTACGGGGATCGGCTGGTTTTTGACATTGCGTGATCCGCAGTTTTTTGGCGGCGTGTCGCCATTGGTGGCAATGGTGCTGTTCCTCGTAGTCGTGATCTCTTGTTGCATCATTGTCGGATTGACGCTCTTTGAGGCAGGGTTCGCGCGCGAACACAAGGCCGGGAGAGCCCCATGAACGAGCGGCTGATTGATCGCGAACTGCGGCCGGAGGATGACTTTGATCGGCATTTTCGACCGCAGGTGTTGAATGAGTTCATTGGCCAGTCACGCGTCAAGGCCAATTTAAAAGTGTTCATTGAGGCAGCGCGCGGACGCGGTGAGGCACTTGATCACGTCTTGTTCGCCGGCCCGCCCGGGCTCGGCAAGACGACGCTGGCGCAAATCATGGCGCGTGAGTTGGGCGTCAATTTCCGCGCCACATCCGGGCCGGTCGTCGCCAAAGCGGGTGATCTGGCGGCGCTGCTGACCAATCTGGAAGAGCGCGACGTGTTGTTCATCGACGAGATCCACCGGCTCAGCCCGGCGGTCGAAGAGGTTCTGTATCCGGCGATGGAGGATTTTCAGCTCGACCTGATCATCGGCGAAGGGCCGGCGGCGCGTTCGGTCAGGATCGACCTGGCGAAATTTACTCTGGTCGGCGCGACCACCCGCACCGGACTACTCACCACTCCCCTGCGCGATCGCTTCGGAATTCCGGTGCGGCTGGAGTTTTACACTGAAGACGAGCTGCTTGAGATCGTCGAGCGAGGTGGGCGCGTTCTAGGAGTGCCGATGAGTGAGGAAGGGGCGCGCGAAATTGCTCGGCGCGCACGCGGTACGCCGCGCATTGCCGGACGAATGCTCAGGCGAGTGCGCGATTTTGCTTCCGTGGGAGGCGCGGATACAATCGACCGGGATGTAGCGGATATGGCGCTGAAGAACCTTGAGGTGGACAACCGTGGTCTCGATTCTCAGGATCATCGCTATCTCAACTGCATCGCGCTGAACTTTGGCGGCGGCCCGGTCGGCGTTGAAACCATCGCTGCATCGCTGTCGGAGGAACGCGATGCCATCGAAGAGATCATCGAACCCTACCTGATCCAGCAGGGCTTCGTGAACCGAACGCCCCGCGGGCGCATGCTCACACCACATGCATTCGCACATCTGGGTCTGGCGACACCGCAGAATTTGGCAACCCGGCAGGCAGAGCTTTTCACTGAGAACGATGATGACTGAGCGCTGGTCGGACTTAGCCGGGCGGATGGAGGGGCACGAACATGTTCTGCCGGTAAGGGTCTACTATGAGGACACTGATTTTTCGGGCTTTGTCTATCATGCTAATTATCTGAAGTTCTGCGAGCGGGCGCGTTCAGACTGTTTGCGACTGCTTGGCATTCATCACCATGAGCTGCACTGGCATGCGAGCGGCGGCCGGATGGGATTTGTCGTGCGCCGTATGGAATGCGATTTTCTGAAGCCCGCCCGGATCGATGACATCCTCGAAGTGACAACACGGATGCTGGCCGTGAGCGGGGCCCGGTTTGAGCTCGACCAGATAGTGTCCAGGACCCGAGAGCTCCTTTTCCAGGCTCATGTCACGGCGGCGCTGGTCGACGGTGCCGGAAAACCCAAGCGTATGCCTGAGGAGCTGGCAAACGCTATCGAGCTGATGATTTCAGGTTGAGAATCAATTCAGGCAGTTGCATGCTGTAACGGAACGTTAACCTTAAGTCTGCTTGGTAACTGGCGGGGCAGTTTATTGTTGCCCGCGTGACAATTGCGCACGGGATTGGCGCAAATCACGCGAAGACTGGGGTTTGCGCCGCAGTTTCGACACAGTTGATTTGCTTTGTTGCCGCCCGCGCCTGCAAAGCTTCAGATTCGGCAACTCTGGATACTGGCCCGGGACGGCAATAAGCGGCAAACACGAGGCATATATGAACGTGATCATCGCTCAGGCGGCGATATCCCAGGAAGGGTATTCGCTGTTCGCGCTCTTCGCACAGGCAACATTCTTGGTGAAGTTCGTGATGATTGGTCTGATCGTCGCGTCAGTCGTGTGTTGGGGGATCATCTTCGAGAAGTTCGTGCTGGTCGCCAAGGCGCGCCGGTCGACGGAGAAGTTTGAGCAGTTGTTCTGGTCTGGCCAGTCGCTGGAGGACCTCTATCTGTCGCTCGGATCGAAGAACAACCAGTCGATGGCGGCCTTGTTCATGGCCGCCATGCGCGAATGGAAGCGCAGCCAGGAAAGCGCCATGCGGGCAGGTTTTCACGGCGTGCAAAAGCGCATTGAAATGGTCATGGACGTGCAGTTGCAACGCGAAATGAACCAACTGGAAAGCCGCCTTCTGGTGCTGGCTACCGTTGGGTCAACGGCGCCGTTTATCGGTCTGTTCGGCACGGTTTGGGGCATCATGAACTCGTTTCGAGCGATCTCGGTGTCCAAGAGCACTAATCTGGCGGTCGTTGCGCCGGGTCTGGCGGAAGCCCTGTTTGCCACCGCTCTCGGCCTGCTGGCGGCGATTCCGGCGGTGATCTTCTATAACAAGTTTGCCCACGACATCGGCAAACTGGGTGCACGGTTGGAAAATTTCGCTGATGAGTTCGGCGCGATCATATCGCGTCAACTGGATGAACGTCTTTAAGGCAGGGAGACTGGCTCATGGGCATTGCATTTACAGGCACGAGCGGATCGCCCCGGCGTAGTGGCCGGCGGCGGCGCTCGTCTTATCAGCCGATGAGCGAGATCAACGTGACACCTTTTGTCGACGTCATGTTGGTGCTGCTCATTGTCTTCATGGTAGCGGCACCTCTGCTGACAGTCGGTGTGCCAATCGAGTTGCCGGAGACCAAGGCCAAACCGCTGCAGGGCGACAACGAACCGCTGACGGTATCTGTGTCGCCAGATGGTAAGATTTTCCTGCAGGAAACCGAGATTGACCTCGACACACTGGCGCCGAAATTGGTTGCCATAGCTAGAAACGGGTATGATGAGCGAATATTTGTACGCGGCGACAGGAACGTAGGCTACGGTAACGTCATGAAAGTGATGGGTGTGCTCAATCGGGCCGGCTTCAAGCGAATCGGCCTGGTCACCGATATCGAACAGGAATAGCTCGCAAAAGCGATAACCCTATGCGTTGGAGCTTGGCAACATCATTGACCATTCACGTCGCCATTCTGCTGGCGGCGGTTGTCGTGCTGCCTTCGCCGGATGAGTATGAGGTGAACGACGAAGAACTGGTGCCGGTCGACATTGTCACACTGGAGGAGTTTTCCAAACGGCAGGCGAAACAGGAGAAACCCCCGGAACCCGAACCGGAAAAGAAACCCGCTCCCAAGGTCAAGGTGGAGCCGGAAATCAAAAAGATCGCGCCAAAGCCGTCCGAGGAGATAAAACAGGCAGCGCGTGAACCGCAGCCGGAACCCGAGCCGAAACCAGCACCGGAGCCCGAGCCGGTTGTTGAGCAACCACCAGCGCCCGCACCGGAACCGCTGGAGGAGTTGATCAAGAAGACCGAAGAGGTTTTCCCCGAACCGATGCCAGAGCCTGAGCCTAAGGAGGAAGCCAGTGCGCCGGTCCCGATGCCGAGGCACAAACCCAAACCCCCGGTGCGCAAGATTGTTCAAAAAAAGAAGAAAAAGAAGAAATCCGAATTCAACACTGACGATGTAGCCGCTTTGTTGAACAAGATTGACG